>NZ_UBIZ01000366.1:0-59111 GCF_900465275.1 Parafrankia sp. Ea1.12
TCCAGCGCGCGGTTGATGATCCGGACGTTGTCGTCGGGATCGGTGCTTCCCAGCCGGCCGAAGTTCATCGTGCCCAGGCACTGGGTGCTTACCTCGACACCGGTTGTTCCGAATCTGCGATATCTCATGAGTCTCCTTCAACCCTGGCGACGGCCGGCTGCGCCGCCCCCTGCTTGCTCCACATGTAGTCGGCCTTGCCGTGCTCAACCGCCCACTTCGCCGCCTCGTCGAAGTCGATGATGGCGAGGTACTCCTTGAGTAGCAGCAAGGTTGGCCTCCCAGCCCAGGCCCGCCGCGGAGCAGATGAACCCGGTTCGCGCGGCAGACTGGACGACCTCAGGTCGACGATGTGACAGCGGTGGTCGCGGGTAGCGCACGGACCCATCGCGCCAGGCGGTCCCAGAGCTGGTGGCGGGTGCCCGCGGTGTTGTGGCAGTGTCCGGACCTCGGGAGCCGGAACAGCGTGATGTCGTCGGAGGAACTGTAGGCACGGGCTTCGTCGTGATGGTTCGGGGTGGAGTCACGCTCACCCAGGCCGATGAAGACCGGGCAGCGGACCCGTCCGGCATGGTCCGAGGTGATGAACGGGACGATCGACAGCGGCCCAGTCACGCCCGGAAGATGGGTACTCGTGAGGTCGTCGGCGGCGATGACGTCCGCGGGGACGTCCTCCCAGTAGAAATGGCGGCGGATGACGGGATTGGCCCGGTCGGACTTGAACGGCTCGTCGTAGGCGCCGGCCCGAGCCGGGACCATGATGGACTCGAGGCTGGGTATACGGGTGCGGTCGTCTCCGGCCAGATAGGCGGCGAAGGGCGCGACCGTGCCGTAGCCGAGTGGGGCGATGGCATCGAAGCTGCCGTGCAGCGACTGCTGGAAGACGGCGAGCATAGCCCCCATCGAGTGACCAACACCGATGACCGGTCCGACGTCGACCGGCCCCAGGCCGGGCAGGAGCAAGCCCTTCTCCGCGCGTTCCACCAGGTCGGAGAGCGCCGCGTTGTTCGCCGCGGCGACGACGTCGGGAGTGAGCTCGGCGGCCCGCGGATACCGGGAACTCTCGCCGGTGGCGAGGTGGTCGACAGCGATGACGAGCATGCCCTGAGCCGCCAGATGCTCGGCGAAGCTATAGCCGGTGCGGCCGGGGACGTCCAGATGCCAGTACGCCTTCGTGTAGCTACCACCCGGGAGGCAGAACAGCAGCGGCACCGGGCCCGCCAGCGGCGTCGGGGGCGGGAAGACCCACGTCGCGATGTGGTGCGGGCCGTCGATCGGCACACGGCCGGTCACGTCGACGATGACGGTGGGCGGGGCGGTGGCGACCGGCGTGCTCATTGGGCGCACCCCGCGTTCCCGACTCCCGTGTGTTCGTTTCCTAACATCAGCGAACCTCCTCAAGAACTGCTGCCCTTGCTCGATAACGGACCCTGATCCGCGTGTGAGAACATCCGCGCCGATGCCACCCACCGGCTGCTGCGACACGCTGATCTCAGCGACCGAAGAGTTCTGCCACGCGTTCCTGCCCCCCATCGAACTGATGGAGCTGGATCAGCGTCCCGTCCGGATCGAGAACGAAGAAAAGTCTTGATTTCCCCGTGTCGGTCACCGGCCCGATGACGGGAACGGACAGCTTGACCAGCTCGTCGTAGGCGGCGTCGATGTCGGCCACCGTCAGAGCTATCTTCGGGCGACCATAGGGCGCGGGGTAGAGCATGTCGGCCGGTTCCAGGGCCTGCCCGGTCGGATTGGGGCCGCCGGTCGGATGGGGACTGAACAGCTCGAGCATCATCGCGTCGATCCCGATGCCGACGCGTCCCCATGCCTTTCCCCGTACTTCGAAAAGGACCTGGAATCCAAGCACACCGGTGTAGAAAGCCACTGAACAGTCGAGGTCTGCCACCGTCATCCCGACGTGCGAGAAACATCGGATCTCCGGCATTCGTTCCTCCCCATCGGCGGTTTCCGGGACGGCGGTGTTCAGCACAGGCGCAGGGCGACCCGGATCGAATCGTGGCCCGGTGTCCTTCGTGACAGGAGGGCGAACGCCTCCTCGAAACGTTCGAGGGGGAAGGTGTCGCCGAGCAGGTCGGCGGTCGGTACCCGGCCGGCGTTGATGAGCTCGACCGCTCCTTCCGTGTCGAGGCCCGCGCCGGGGTGGAGGGTGATCCGTCGGGTGGGGATCCAGTCGCTGTGGAAGCCCTTGAGCGGGCCGTCCTTCATCCCGGCGACGACGACATGCCCACCCTTGTGCACAAGATCCATGGCCAGGTTCACCGTCACTGGGTTTCCCGCCGCGGCGTCGATCACCACGTCCGCCATCCGGCCGTCGGTGATCTCGCGTACCCGTTCGACCGGGTCCTCGTTGTCGACGTCGACGGTGTGGTCGGCACCGACACGCAGCGCCCAGTCGAGGCGGAATCTGTCGCTCGCCGTCCCGGTCACGATCACCGTGGCGGCTCCGGCCGCGCGGGCAGCGACGATGGTGGCCATGCCCATGTGGCCGGGACCTTCGATGATCACGACATCGTCCTGCCGCACCGGCGCCACCCAGGTCACCGCGCAGCTCAGTGGCTCGAAGACCGTGAGCTCCTCGGCCGGGAGTTCGTCACGCAGGCGATACACCTGGGAACCGGGCAGCAGTTCGAGGTGCTCCGCGAATCCGCCGTGCAGGCCGGAGCCCTCGTCCACGGAGAAGTCGTGCCCGTAGATGCGGTAACCGGCGGGGGTCACCACGATGTCGCGGACGGCGACCCGGTCACCTTCCCCGACGCCCCACGCGGCGGCCGCCGCGGCGTCGATCTTCTCCACCCGGCCCACGATCTCGTGACCGGCGATGGACGGGAACGCACCGCCCCAGGACGTGTGCACATGACCCCGGAAATGATCGATATCGCTGTGGCAGAGGCCGGTCGCCTCCACCCGAAGGACAGCTCCGCCCGGCCGGGGATCGGGCACCGGCAGATCACGTTCCTCCCAGGTCTCGTCGCCGTTGAAAACGATGGCCCGGCTCATGGGAGAACCTCCACGCCCTCTGATGCGTACGCCGTTCGCCTTTCAGTCGATGAAGTATGCGAACAGTGCACGCATTCTGTCAAGGTGGTGTTGGATGGCCTGGTGAAGCGGCGATCATCTGTGGAGACCACCCTGCGGTCCGACTCGCCTGGGTCCAGGGCCGTACTTCCGGCGGATCCGCCGGATCCCGCGTCCTCGGGCGAACCGGTCGCGCCCGGATCGGTGCGCTGGTGGGTGGATCGCGCGGCGGTCGAGGCCCGGCGCAAGCCCCGCGCCGGGGGCCTGTCCACCGCGCGCATCATCGACACCGCGCTGGAGATCCTCCGGGAGGGCGGACTGGACGCGCTCTCCGTGCGGGCCGTCGCCGTGCGGCTCGGCACCAGCGCCGGATCCCTCTACCGGCACATCGCCAGCCGCGAGGAACTCGTCGCGCTGATCGCCGACCACGTCATGGGCGACATCCGCCTCGACCGCACCGGCCGGGGATGGCGCGCCGACGTCGAGGCGCTCCTGCGCGAGATGCGACGGGTCTTCCTCGAACAACCCCTCCCCCCGTCCGCGACCAGAGGGGAGGCGTACGGGCCGAACATGCTCCGCGTGGTCGACGCCGCCCTCGGACTCTTCCTGGAGGCCGGACTGACCAACGAGCAGGCCGCCTACGCCACCTCGACCACACTGAAATTCGTCGCCGCCGCCACCAGCATCCAGCGCAGTGCCGCCAGCCAGGCGACGGGCCGAAAAGCCGGAGGCGCCGACTTCGGCCAGCTTCTCGACGCGCTGCCCGCCAGCCAGTTCACCGCCCTACGCGTGGCCGGACCGATCTACGCGGACATCTCCGCCGACGATGTCTTCACCCAAGGCATGGCGATTCTCCTCGACGGCGTGGCCAGCCGACGCCCCGACAGGTGGTGAGCGTCGCGTCGGTCATCGCGAACGGCCGCCGGTCAGCGTCCAGGACGGTGCCCGAGACCATCGTCGCGGCCAGCAGCGTCGGGTGCACCGGTCCGACGCCCACGACGCCCACGACGCCCACGCGATCATCAACGCCGCGAGGCCCCCGCGTAACATCGGCACCGACAGCTTCCCCGCCCATCAGGCCGGCTGGCTGACCAACCAGTCCGAAACGGAAGCTGTCGCATTGCCGCGCGAGAGGGCGAGCAGCTGCGCCGAATGTGCTCGACAACGCCTGTCGACCTGTTGTAGATGGGATACGGATCGTCACAGCTGGTTTTCCGCAATGCCGTCGCCGTCAGACGGTGTCTGAACCCCTTCAGTACCGCCCCGACCTGCTACGGGGCTTCCTGGCCGGAACCGGCCTACAACTCGAACCACCATAGCCGGTCACCTCACGAGTACAACATCAGTAAAGCCACCCATCGAGTGGCCGACCAGCACGTCACCGGGTTCGCTCACTTCAACGACCGCGTCGCGGTAGCGGGCGAGAGTGGCGTCCTCGTCGACGCGCTTACCGTGGCCGGGAAGATCGATAGCTAGTGCGGTGTGACCGCGCTTCTCGAGAGCTGCACCGGCTGAACCGTGCGATCGCCCTCGACCACACCGCCACCGCCGACCGGCCCGCCATCCTCGAGCAGGCGGCGGGCATCCTCGCCAGCGGCGACGAATTCGCCCACGGCGCCCGGCCCGGCCCGGCGCCGACGCGAGTGGCAATCCGCAGCTGCGGATTGCGGACCCAGCTGAGCGGGACGGGCGAGTGTGGCGTCATCATCGGTCTGCTCGGGTTGTTCACGCCGCCTCCCCTGCCGCCGCCCGGCACCACCGTGGCCGTCTGTGGCGTGGGGAATAGACCGCGACGGTGGGGCCGAAATGGTCACCCAGTCGCCAATGCGACGCACCCAGCTGGCGATGATTTGCCGCATCCCACCGGCGGTCATTGGTCCGGATGAAGGGCGTGAAGCCGGTCACTGGCGGTGGACGTCAAGGCCGTTGGACACCGGCGAGCCCATCGACCGGGCGGCGTGGATCGTTCGACAGGACGGCACTCGGTCGCGCCGATCGGCCGGATCCTCAAGGAAGTCGATCTCGAACGGCGGCGGTCCACGACTGTCGCGACCCTCCCGCTGACCAGGGCTTTGCCGCCAAGGTTCGCGCCCTCTACCTGCTCCCAGCCGCGGGCGCGACGCCGCTCAACCTGATCGCCGCGGCGGATGTCGTGCCCGGCCAGATTTTCCTGCAAGATCACCTTAAGGAGCGACGCGGCACTACTATCCGCCCATGGCGGTCCCAGTGGGTTCTTCCCCGACCTCGCCCATCGCGGCCAGTCTGCGGCAGCAGGGTGTCGACGCATCGGCGGTGCGAGCTGGCACGTACGCCCTGGGGGTCGGCCGCGAAGTGGTCAGCGGTTGGCATTCGCACGAGGTTCACCAGCTGGAGTACGCGTTCGAAGGCATCGTCCACGTCGAGACGGCGACGGCGCGCTATCTCCTCCCACCCCAGCAGGCCGTCTGGATCCCAGCCGGGATGGTTCACTCCAGCACGATGACCAACGTCAAGGCCGTCGGGGTCTTCTTCGACCCTGCGATGGGCCTGCCGGTGGGCGACCGGGTCCGCATCCTCGCCGCCGCACCGGTGATCCGGGAGATGATCTTGCACGCCAAGCGGTGGCCGATCAGCCGGACAGTGCAGGACCCGATGGCCGACACCTTCTTCGAAGCCCTCGCCCACCTCGTCGTCGAATGGCTCGACCGCGAGACCCCGCTGTGCCTGCCAACCAGCCGCGACCCGCTCGTGGCCGCGGCCATGGATTACACCAACGAGCACCTGGCCGAGGTGTCCCTGCCCAAGGTGTGCGCGGCTATCGGGGCGTCGGAGCGCTCGCTGCGCCGGGCGTTCGCCGCCGCGACCGGCATGTCCTGGCGCCGGTACCACCTCGAGAGCCGCCTACTGAAAGCCATGGTCCTGCTCGCGCAGGACGGCCAGAACCAGAACGTCACCGCTATCGCCATTGCCGTCGGCTTCCAGAGCGTGAGCGCCTTCACGCGGGCGTTCGGCCAGTACGCGGGAGAGACGCCAACCGCCTACCGCCAGCGCGTCTGCGCCGAATGAGGCCGTTCGCCGGTGGGTTACGCCGGGCGGTGCACCGCGAACAATGCGGCGCTCGGGACGCTGCCGACTACGTATCCGGCATGGCGACGAGCTTCCTGGTGAGCATCCCGCGGTGTCCGATACGGCACTTCTCCTTCTTCTCGACTGCCCGGTTGGAAAGGTCGTTCACGCCATCCGCCGCCAGCACTGTGCCGCCGGGTCCGGGCGTTGCCGGGCAGGATGGGCTGGCCGGTGTCCAACGGCCTTGACATCCACCGCCAGCGACCGGCTTCATGCCCTTCATCCGGACCAATGACCGCCGGTGGGATACGGCAAATCATCGCCAGCCGAGTGCATCGGATTGGCTACTAGGGAATTAGACCGCGACGGTGGGGCCGGAATAGTCAACGACTTGGCCGAACGCGCAAAGACGGCCAGGGTCGGGCCGTCGATGATGAGCCCACAGGACGCTGCCGACGGTCCCAGACGGGCAAGGATGGCGCTCGCACCGGAGCTGATGACTACCGGTGTGGACCATCGAGCCGTCTGAGCTGAACGTCGGGATCATCATGGCGGCGGCGGTAGCGGAGGCGGCGTGAACAAGGACGACTTAATCCTGATCAGCGTGGACGACCATGTGATCGAGCCACCTGACATGTTCGACGGCTTCATCCCGGCCAAGTACGCCGATCGGGCCCCCCGGCTCGTCTCGGACGAGCTGAGCGACAAGTGGGTGTTCGGCGAAGGCGAGGCCCGCAGCTCGGAGCTGAACGCGGTGGCCGGCCGCCCGCCTGAGGAGTATGGCGTGGAGCCGACGCGGCTCGAGGAACTGCGGCGGGGCTGCTACGACGTGCATGAGCGAGTCAAAGATATGAGCGTCAACGGCGTGCTCGCCTCGCTGAACTTCCCGTCGATGGCCCGCTTCTGCGGCCCGTTCTTCGCCAGCCGAGTCGACCAGGACCCCGGCCTTGCCCTCGCCGTCCTGAAGGCCTACAACGACTGGCACCTCGACGCCTGGTGCGGCTCCTACCGCGACCGGTTCATCCCCTACTCGATCCCGCCCATCTGGGCCCCCCAGCTGATGGCCGCCGAGATCCGCCGGACCGCGGCCAAGGGCTCGCACGCGGTCAGATTCTCGATGAACCCCTACGCTCTCGGCCTGCCGTCACTGCACAGCGACCACTGGGACCCGTTCTGGGCGGCGTGTCAGGAGACCGAGACGGTCGTGTGCGTGCACATCGGGTCGGGCGGTATCGGTGTGGTCACCGCACCCGACGCCCCGATGAACGTCGAGATCACCTGCGCGGCCATCAAGACCTTCCCGACGGCGACCGATCTCGTGTGGTCACCGATCTTCCAGAAGTTCAAGAATCTGAAGGTGGCATTGTCGGAGGGCGGCATCGGCTGGATCCCGTACTTCCTCGATCGGGTGGATTACACCTACAAGCAGCACAAGGCATGGACCCGCCCCAACCTCGGCGGCCGGCTACCGAGCGAAGTCTTCCTCGACCACGTCGTCACCTGCTTCATCGTCGACGACTTCGGCCTGGCCAACCTCGACCGGATGAACGAGGACATGATCACCTGGGAATGCGACTACCCCCACTCCGACAGCACCTGGCCGCGCTCCCCCGAGGTGGTGGCGGAGGCTGTGGCCGGGCTGACCGACACGCAGGTCGACAAAGTCACCCACCTGAATGCCATGCGGGTGTTCTCGTTCGACCCGTTCGCCCTCCGGCCGCGCGAGCAGTGCACGACTGGCGCGTTGCGGCGGGAAGTTGCAGGCCACGACATCTCGATCCTCTCCCGCGGCACTCGGAACTGGAAGGCGGTCACAGTGGGGCAGTTCGCCCACTCGCACCAGCCGACCAGCACGGCGTGAGCGCGGCGCCACTCGCCGGGGTGCGGGTGCTCGAGGTGGCCTCGCACGTTTTCGTCCCGTTGTCGGGGGCCGTGCTCGCCGAGTGGGGAACCCTTGATACTCCCGTATCGCACCGCCGACCATGGCGACCGACCCCCGCTTCCTCGACATCGACGCCCGCCGCCGCAACGCCCAGGCATGCAAAGTTCGAGGGTGAGTGGGCACCGAGCCGCAACGGCCACTCCCTCTCGCTGGCGACCGCACCCGTGCAGTTCGACCAGCAGCCCAGCCAGCCGGCCCGCACCCCCGAGCACGGCGAACACACCGAGACCGTGCTCCTCGAACTCGGCCTCACCTGGGACGAAATCGACGAACTCAAAGCCAGCAAGGCCATCCTGTAAACGGGCGCGGCAGTCACATCTAAAGGCAGTTGGGATTTGCCGGGCGAGGCAAGGAATTGGTCGAATACGCAAAGATCGCGCTAAGCTCAACCGGAAGGATTCGTTGATGCTGGGTGCTGTAAGGATATCGGGCGATGGCGTCGAACCGCCCCGGCGAGTGGGGATTGAGATGAGCGACACCTGGACGGTCACCGTAGATCGGGAGCGGTGTATGGGTAGCGGTATCTGCCTCGTCTATGCGGCCGGCACGTTTGGCCATGACGAGGAAGCCAAGGCGATCGTGATCGACTCGGCCGCCGATCCGATTGACGTGATTCGCGTTGCGGCAGAAGGGTGCCCGACCGCCGCAATCCAGCTCGCGCCAAACGATGGGATGTGACGGTGTTACTCGAAAGGAAGAGCGCGGTGATCACTGGCGCCGGGTCGGGCGTCGGCCGCGCCTCAGCCCTGCGGTTCGCCAAAGAGGGTGCGCTCGTCGTCTGCACTGACATTCGGCTCCAGTGGGCGAAGGAGACCGTGCGCCAGATCGAGGCTGCTGGCGGCGTCGCCATCCCGCAGGAATGCGACGTGGCATCTGAACAGGACGTCGCCGCGACGGTCGCCGCGGCCGTCGAGCGGTTCGGCCGGCTCGACATCATGTTCAACAATGCCGGCATTCCAGCGCCCCGCCGCGGCAAGACGATCGAGGACCACACTATCGAGGAGTTCGAGCGCATCACGTCGGTCAACCTCCGCGGGGTGTTCCTCGGCTGCAAGTACGCGGTGGCGCAGTTCAAGAAGCAAGGCGACGGCGGCGTCATTCTCAACACCGGGTCGGTAGCCGGGTTGGTCGGCCTGGGCGACACGATATACGGAGCGACGAAGGGTGGCGTGCACCAGCTGACCCGCGGCGTCGCCATCGAATGCGCACCCTTCGGCATCCGAGTCAACGCGATCTGCCCCTCCGGCATGCCGTACACCACCAATTTCACGGCGGCAGGCGGAACAGAGGTTCCGCCCGACGCCCTTGAGCAGTACGCCGAGCGGGTCGGGTCAATCCATCCGCTGGGCAAGCCGATCAGGACGGAGGACTGCGCCGAGGCGGCGGTGTACCTGGTGTCGGACCGGGCGGCGAATATCACAGGTGTGTTGTTACCGGTCGACGGAGGTTACGTAGCGAGATGACCAGACCAGATAGCATTGGGTTGCTTGACCGGGCGCGTTTGCGCGAGGTTTTCGATCTCCGCAATGAGGCGAACCTCGGCACGGTCGCGGGCTATGAGGAAGACCCGTACCCGAGGTGGCACGAGCTTCGGGAGCTGGCAGCGGTACATCCTGGAACGTTGCACGAGTTGACGGGTTTCAGCGGCCCGGTGTTGTTTCAAGGGTTGCCGTTCGAGGACCGGCCGCACTTCACCGCGTTCACGTTCGCGGCGTGTGACGAGGCGTTGAAGAACCAGGAGGTTTTTGCTTCGTCGTCGGTAGCGGTCGATCTCGAGGGCGGTCGGCTCGCTCCGCTGAACAGCATATTCTCCATGGCCGGTGCCCAGCACCGCCGTTACCGGAGGCTGGTGCAGTCGTCGTTCGTGCCACCGCGGATGGCCTGGTGGACCGAGAAGTGGATCGAAACGACGGTACACGCATTGATCGACTGGTTCGCCGGCGACGGCTCTGCGGACCTGAACGTCGATTTCTCGGCAGCGGTCCCGGTACTGACGATCACGGGCAGCTTCGGGGTGGCGGTCGAGCAGGCGATCGCGATCCGGGAGGCTTTGAGCAGCCCGGAGCGGCTCGTACCGCTGCTGGCGCCGATCATCGCCGCCCGCCGCGAGACTCGCGAGGACGATCTCATCAGCGTCCTGGTCGACGCCGAGGTGCAGGACGACGACGGGAACCCTCACCGCCTGTCGGATGCCGAGATCTATTCGTTCGCGGTGTTGCTCCTCATGGCGGGATCGGGCACGACATGGCGACAGATGGGGATTGTACTGACCGCGTTGTTACAGCGCCCGGAAATCCTCGACGCGGTACGCCGGGACCGGCAGCTGCTGCGTAACGCGATCGACGAGTCGTTGCGGTGGATGCCAACCAATCCCATGTTCTCCCGGTTCCTGACCAAGGATGTTGAATTCCACGGCGCGCATCTCCCGAAGGGCGCGGTGTTGCACCTCGCGCTGGGTGCCGGTAGCCGGGATCCCCGCCGCTGGGAACGGCCCGACGAGTTCGACGTGACCCGCCCACCGAAGCCGTCGCTGGGGTTCGGCGGGGGACCCCACGTGTGTCTGGGGATGCATGTCGCCCGGGCCGAGATGTACACGGGCATCAGCGCCCTGCTCGACCGGCTGCCGAACCTTCGGCTCGATCCCGACGCCGACCCTCCCCGCATCATCGGCATGTACCACCGCGGCCCGACAGCGATCCCCGTGCTGTTCGGTTGAGAGGAGCGACCCGTGGCTGAGAGCGACTTCCAACTACCTGACCGGACCCTGCTCGGCGCGGAACACGTCCGCCGTTACCGGGAGACCGACGGCGAGGTCGGCTACCTCTGGAACACCGTCCCGATATTGCTGCTCACCACGACCGGCCGGCGCACCGGCAAGGCACGTACCACGCCGCTCATCTTCGGGCGCGACGGCGACGACTACCTCGTCATCGCCTCCACCGGCGGCTCACCCCGGCACCCAGCCTGGTACCTGAACCTCACCGCAAATCCTCGAGCCGAGATCCAGGTCCGAGCCGACCACATCGTGGTGACCACCCGCACCGCAACCGAGGAGGAAAAGCCATGGTTATGGAGGATCATGGCCGACATCTGGCCTAACTACAACGTCTACCAGCGACGTACCGAGCGAGTGATCCCCGTCGTCGTACTCACCCCTGCCTAGATGGGCACGGCGGGCAAACCCGCCGGACGGAAGGAGCAGGCAGCAGTGGCTGACAGACCTCAGTTCGAGTCGAGGATGTTCATCGACGGCAAGCTCGTCGAGGCCGCGACCGGCAAGACGTTCGACAACGTCAACCCGGCGACCGAGGAGGTGCTCGGCCAGGTCACCGATGCCTCCGCCACTGACATGCACCGCGCCATCGACGCCGCCCGCCGGGCCTTCGACGAGACCGACTGGCCGACGAACCGCGCGTTGCGCAAGCTCTGCCTCTCCCAGCTACAGAAGGCGCTCGAGTCGGAACGCGAGCAGTTCCGCGAGGAGCTGATCGCAGAGGTCGGCTGCCCGCGGACGATCACCAACGGCGAACAGCTCGACGCGCCGCTGGCGAACGCGCTGCGCCACCCGACCAAGCTCATCGACACCTACCCCTGGGAGACCGACCTCGGTAACACGGTCGACGAGCGAAGCGGAAGGCTGACATCGCGGAGGATCTGGCGCGAGCCGACCGGCGTCGTCGGGGCCATCGTGCCCTGGAACTTCCCGCTCCAGATCGCACTGCACGCACTCGGCCAGGCGCTGGCCACCGGCAACACGGTCGTGCTCAAGCCTGCGCCGGACACCCCGTTCCACGCCACCCGCCTCGGCCGCCTCATCGCCGAACACACCGACTTCCCGCCTGGAGTCGTCAACGTCGTCACGGCGTCGGACCACCTCGTCGGCGAGGAACTGACCCTCTCCCCCAAAGTCGACCTGATCGCCTTCACCGGGTCGACCGCCGTCGGAAAACGGATCATGGAGAAGGGTGCGGCCACCCTCAAACGACTGTTCCTGGAGCTGGGCGGCAAATCGGCGACGATCGTGCTCGACGACGCCGACCTGCAGACCGCCACGAGGATGGGCATCGCCGCATGCGTCCACGCCGGCCAAGGCTGTGCCATCCCGACCCGGATGCTGCTCCCCCGCTCCCGCTACGACGAGGGCGTAGCCCTGCTCGAGGCCATGTACGCGGGCGTCAAGGTCGGTGATCCCCAGCAGGGGGATACCGTCACCGGCCCGGTCATCTCGACAAAACAGCGTGAGCGGGTGCTCGGCTACATCCGCAAGGGCATCGATGAGGGAGCCAAACTTCTCGTCGGCGGCACCGAGCGGCCCGAAGGGCTCGACAAGGGGTACTTCGTCAAACCGACGCTGTTCGTCGACGTCGACAACTCCATGACCATCGCCCAGGAAGAAATCTTCGGGCCCGTCCTGGCGGTGATCCCGTTCGAGGACGACGAGGACGCGATCAGGATCGCCAACGACAGCTCCTACGGCTTGTCCGGCGCGGTGATGTCGGGATCGCTGGAACGGGCGCTGGCGGTGACCCGACGTATCCGGACGGGCACCGTCCACGTCAATGGCGGCCTGGCGTCCGGCCCGGACATGCCCTTCGGCGGCTACAAGGCCAGCGGCATCGGCAGGCACAAAGGACATGCGGGCTTCGACCAGTACCTCGAGACCAAGTCCACAGCTTGGCCGGCGAGCTGACGCGCTCATCGCTTGGCAGACCTACATCTCAGGCAAGGGCACAACCACCTGGCCTTCCCGGGACGCGCCGCACCTGGACCTGGGACTTTCGTCGACGCAGCGCACGACCGCCTTCTCCGGCGGGTCGAGGTAGACCCCGACCACGTCACGAACCTTGTCCACGAACAGCGGGTCCGTCGAGAGCTTCCACGTCTCGACCAGATGCGGTTTCAGGCCGAATGCCCGTCACATCCGCGACACCGTCGACTGCGACAACCCCGACGCCCTGGCCAGCTCACCGCCAGTCCCGCGGGTTGGCGTGGGAGAACGGTGTCGCGCGGAACGCCGAGTCGTCGCCCCTGTGGATGAACAGGTGCCCGGTGAGCACGTCGCCGTCGCCCAGCACGGCCCAGCCGCGCCCACTGATCTCATCGCCTTCGTCGTCGCCGTCCCAGCTGAACTCGACGAGGGGCCGGCCGTCGCGCGTGCCCCAACGACAGTCCATCCAGCCGCGAACGGCGATGAACCCGAACTCGCTGGTCCCGTCCCGGTCGAACTCGATGAACCCGGGGCCGACGAGGTCGATGGCATCCTGGTCCCACAGGTCCATCTCCACGATCCGCCACCGCCCGGTCAGACGCTTCATCCGATCCTCCGCCCTCGCCGTGGTCGCTCCGTCGGACTGGTCCGGCAGCCGCTCGCTGTTCTGCAAGCACTCGGGTGGAAGGCCGGGCACGCATGAGTGCCGTGGCATGAGGAACGAACATGGAACAGCCGCAGGAACATCATCGCGATTACATCGACCCGCGAAGATCTACCAGCAGGCCGCGGGCCACAGCATAGACAATGATCGTCGGCGGAGAGAGTTCGGCGTCCCGAGCACAGCGCTCCCACAGATCCGTCACACAGGGCGACCACCGTGCACCAGGTCCCACCATGGGCGCGACCGCAGGCGCCACTCAGATCGGGGCACCGGTCGATGCCTGGGCGCAAGGACGTTGCCAAGCTCGAACAGGGACGTCAGCCCGGCCACGATTCCCGTGCGGGCCGTTCAAGACCGTCGACCCGTATCGACCGCAGTCGACTCGGCCCACCACCAGAGTCCCGAGCTGCCGTCTGACCGTGTCTCGGACGCCAGTTTGTGTTACCGGTGTAGTCGGCTCGGCGAATCTTCGCGTGCGCCGCGCCCGCAGCGACCGTCGGGCCCGTGACCTGCAAGTTCAGGTTCGCATTAATACTGGTTGGATGCTCCCGGTCAGGATCGAACCTTCGGAATCTGCCAGGCGCCCCTGCGGGAAGAAGGCTCACCTGCCACGACTGTCCGGTTACGCCCGGACTCCTTTGCTCGGTAGAGGGCGGCATCCGCACGAAGCAGCAGGTCATCCAGGCAACGGTCGCCAGCGGTCAGCATCGCGACACCCACGCTCACCGTAATTGCGAGAGAGCCACCGGGGATGCAGACCGGGCTCGTCGATACGTTGTTTCGAAGCCGTTCAGCGAGGACGACCGCGGCATCCTCGTGGCAGTCGAGCACTGCCGCGAACTCCTCTCCGCCGACCCGCCCCGTCACGCCGTGCGGGCGGAGCACATTCTGGATGAATTCGCCGATCCTGGCGAGAACGAGGTCCCCAACGGCGTGACCATGGCGGTCGTTCACGCCTTTGAAGCCATCGATGTCAGTCATCAGAGCAGCGAGCGGTTGGCCGGCAGTAATGTGTTTCTCGACCAGAGTGCCGGCCTGCCCGAAGAAGGCGCGCCGGTTGGCGAGTCCGGTCAGCGGATCGGTGCAGGCGAGACTTCTGGTCTCCCTGAAGATCAGCGCCTGCTCGAATATGGTGGCTGCCTGACCGAGAATCTTCTGGGCAATGGCCGCGCGTTTCGGGCCGTAGCGGCCGGGGGCGCGGGATGTCACCACGACTATCACGCGCGGGTACGTGCCGCGGGCGGCCGGCACGGCGATCCAGCTTCCGGCATAGCTCTGGTGGCCCGGCATCTGTTCCAGCGCGGGGAAGTGCGGACTGGCTCGCATGGTGCCGCAGAAGGCAAGGTGGAGCACCGAATCGGACGGCGCAACGAAGTCCATACCGACTACCCGCTGGTCCACGTCGCCCTGCACCGCGATGACCTTCAGGGCCTGATCCGGTTCTCGGGCGAGCACCCAGGCCGCGTGCCAGGGAAGCAGCGGCGCGGCTGCCGTCATGATTCGTGCGAGGACATCCTGGCCATCAAGTGTGGACATGTCCTGAGCCGCGATTCCGCTCAGCGTCTCCGCCACTTCCCGATTTCTGCGCTCCGTCTCGTACAACCTCTTCAGCCGGGCTGTGTCATAGTCCCTGACCCATATTCGTCGCCGGTCCGAGTCGCTCTTCGTCGAGGACAGGACGTTCTGGATCTTGTCCGCCGCAAGATCAGCTACGGCAGCCATCATGGGTCCTGAGTCCACCGCCGGGCAGCAAAGGTCCAGCAGGCCGAGAACCTGGCCCGTGACGGGGTCACCGAGAGGCACACCGACACAGGAAAGATCCCGGAGCTCGTTGACGTAGTGCTCGCCGCCGGCCACCAGGGTCGGAGCACCACGATGCAGTGCCGTGCCGACGGCGTTGGTACCGGCAGACTGTTCGGACCAGCTGTAGCCGGGAAGCGAAGCGGCCCGGTCGAGTCGGCGTCTGAACGTGGGATCTTTGGCGAAACGGAGCAACAGCACGGCGTCCGCATCGGTGAGAAGCAGGCCGATCTGCTGGCCGGCCAGCCGGCCGGCCAGCCGTTGCAGGATCGGTCTCGCGATATCCACTATCGGCGGGTCCAGATCCCGGTTCACCGGGTGCGGCACGAGTCGATCCGCCGCAACGGCCCAGCGCCGCGACCGCAGCCATGATTCCCCGATGAGATCTCTGACCCCGACTGGCTTGTTGCTCCTCGTGGCCAGGAACTGGTCGCGCGCCTCCAGGACCGATGCCCGATGCCCGCTGTCATCAGTCCCTGCGCCTGGGAGGTCGTTCTCATGCGCCGCAGGGGTCCGCCGTCCCGGCATCGTATGCACCTCCTCGGCGTACCCCTTGGCCAGCGCCGTGCCCAGGAAAGCCCGGCCTAGCCAGCCTATGCCGTACGACCTCCCGCTTCTTCGCCCGAGCACTTTTTCTACTCACCGCGACTTATAGACGTGCTCGCACTTTCTTGTCAGTTCTGGGGCTTTTTCGGGTCTCGCCGTCAGCCAGGACAGGTGCCCGCCTCTCCGCGGAATGCCGGTGATCACCGGGCCGGCGGGGCGGCGGACGGGTACGGGAAGCCGTCGGGCACCAGGATGTCGTCCGGAGTGAGGTCGTGGATGGATGAGTGGCCGAGCGCGAGCAGGGTGGAGTCGATCCCGCCCCGCAGGATGTCCAGGACGTTCTCCACCCCGGCCTGCCCGGCAGCGGCCAGCCCCCACAGGTATGCACGGCCGATCATGACCGCCCGAGCGCCGAGCGCCAGTGCCTTCACCACGTCGCCGCCACGGCGGATGCCGCCGTCCATCAGCACCTCGACGTCCTCGCCGACCGCCTCGACCACTGCACGTAGCGCCCGGATCGGGGCGGGGGTGCTGTCGAGGTTGTTGCCGCCGTGGTTGGACACCGAAATCGCGCTCGCCCCGACATCCACGGCACGCCGGGCGTCGTCGACCCGGCTGATGCCCTTGAGCATGAACGGCCCGTCCCACTGCTGGCGCAGCCAGGCGATGTCGTCCCAGCTGGGTGGGGGTGTCTGCAGCCAGGTGCCGTAGGCGCCGAAGAACGTGGGGGCGGGCTCACCCGGCTCGGCCAGATTCGGCGCGGTGAGGTCGGGGAGCCGGCCGGCGCGCAGGTGGGCCGCCAGCCAGCGGGGCCGTGCGCGCCCCTGCGGTGCCAGCCTTGCCATGGCCCTGAGGCCGAGCCGCTCGGGGATCCAGGGGCTTCCCCAGTCCCGGCTGTGCGAGAACGACCAGTCCAGGGTGACGATCAGGCCGACCGCGCCGGCATCCCGGGCGTGCTCGAGGCGCCGCACCATCCAGTCCCTGGTGCCCATCCAGTACGTCTGGTAAAAGACCTGCGGGTTCGCGGCGATGACCTGCTCGATCGGCTTGCTCGCGAACGAGCTCAGGCCCATGGCGGTGCCGCGGGCCGCCGCCGCCCGGGCGACGGCCACCTCCCCGTCGGGATGGACGGCCTGCACCCCGGTGGGGGAGATGACGACCGGCAGTGCCAGCGGCTGGCCCAGGACGGTTGTGCTCAGGTCACGCTTCTCCTTCAGCCCCGCCACGTGCGGGGCGAAGCCGAGCTCGTCGAAGGCGGCGGTGTTGTCCCGGTATGACACTCCCGCCTCCGAGCCGGCGAGCAGTGCGCTGTAGACCGACGACGGCAGCCGGCGGCGCGCGCGCCGCTGTGCTTCGGCGACCGATTCAAACCATGTCTTGTCCATACGTCACCTCTCGACGGCCTGCCGGACCGCTCGTGGTTGTCGGGTCGCAGAGATCAGCCCCACGGGGAGACCCGGCAGCGGCACTGCCGTCTCAGGAGAAGCGGCGTACCGCCACCGGCCCCCGGTCCGGGACGTCAGGAGGTGACGACTCCGGTAAAGGTCCGCGAAGGTCGGAGTTACGCCCGGGTCGTGATATCGGGGCGTCCCAGATTAATGACGATGTTGTCCGGATGGCGCGCTGTCAGCCAGACCAGCTCGTCGACGTCGGAGGCGTTTCCCTCGATGTGCGGCAGGCTCGGCGGAACGAAGATGAAGTCGCCTTCCTCCAGATCCACCCGCTCCCGGTAGTTCTCACCGAAGAGTATGTAGGCGCGGCCCTTGAGGACGTAGCCAGCCGTCTCGGCCCTGCCGTGGTGGTGGGCCTCCGACGCGTAGCCGGCCGGGGTGTGCACCTTTCCCAGCCAGATTCCGGTCGCGTCGCTGTTCTCCTTGCTCACCCCGGATCGGCGCAGCGCGCCCTCGGTTTGGGCCGTGAGCTCACCGAGGTCCGCCGATCGAATGACCTTCAGCTGTTGTTTCGCTACATGGAGAGCCACACCGACTCACCCACCCTTCTTGATTGTCCGAACGAAGAATCGTAGGCGGACGTTTGTTAGCGTATAATGGCAACCGACTGCCGCGTGGAGCCGAAAGACGCGTCGACAACAGCCGGGGAGAGCAGATGCAGAACCGACCACGAGATGGAGCGCGAACTCGCGCCGAGATCAGGGCCGCAGCGGTCGCACTTTTTTTCCAGCATGGCTATGAATCGACGTCACAGCGGATGCTCGCCGACCGGGTCGGTATCAAGGCCGGGAGTCTGTACAACCACATCGGCAGCAAGGACGAGCTGCTCGCCGACATCATGACGTCGATAATGGATCGACTTATCAGCTCCTCGCGGGAGGCACTTGAGAACGCGGGCCCCGATCCGGTCAGACAACTCAGCGCACTCATCGACAACCACCTGCGTTTTCATGCGAAAAACGCGAAGGAGACCTTCATCGGCAACTCCGAGCTGCGTTCACTTTCCCCCGACCAGCGGCAGCTCATTCTGGGCCGCCGCAGGGAGTACGAGTTCCTGCTGAGAGGGGCCATCGAGACCGCGGCGCAGTTCGCGCGGCTGCCTCTTCTCGACTCTCGGCTGCAGACCTACGCCATACTCGCCCAGGGCATGCATCTCGCGTCCTGGTTTCGGGAGTCGCGCGAGCTTCCCCTCGAGCGCATCGTCGGGGTCTACACCGAGCTCACCTTCCGCCAGCTCGGCCTGTCCACGGCGGCTGGGACGGCCGGGCCCAGCGCCGGGCAGACATCGCCAGCCCATGATGATCATATGTGACAGGCCCCCACTCAGACCGGCGTGACGCCGACACGGCGGGCCGGGCCGGTACGGGGGCGCCGGCGGTAGACATCCAGACGGGAGACGAGTTCGTTCCGCAGGAGGCTCGTCGGTACCACGGCCTCCACAGCGTTCTCGTTGGCAATCTTGAACACGTCGATCCCGGCAGCGTACTCGTCCTGCTTCTCCTTGATGAAGGCCGCACGTTCCGCGGGGTCTTCGATGCTCTGGATCCGGTTGTAGTGAATTCCGTTGACGGCGGCGTCGGGGCCCATGAGAGCGGGTTTGGCGGTCGGCAACGCGATCACCGCATCAGGGTTCATCGGTGCTCCCGACATGGCCAGATAGCCACCCCCATACGCCTTCCGCACCAGAACCGTGATCCGCGGGACCCGACTGTCGGCGACGGCGTACAGCATCTTCGCCCCGTGCCGGATGATGCCGTTCCGCTCGACCTCCGAGCCGATCATGTAGCCGGCGATGTCGACAAGAAACAGCAGCGGAATGTTGAAGGCGTTGCAGATCCAGATGAATCGCGCCGCTTTGTCCGAGGAGTCGGGGAAGAGCACGCCACCCAGATGAATCGGCTGATTGGCCACGATGCCGACCGGATGGCCGTCTAGACGTGCGAACCCGGTGACCAGTTCCGGGGCGAAAAGCTCCTTGTAGGGGAAGAACGAGCCGTCGTCGACCACCGCGTTGATCAGTTCGACCATGTCGAAGGGTTCCGACTCCCGCTCCGGGACGATCTTCCGTACGGTGCGCCCGTCTGCGGGCTCCAGCGGCTGGGCCCGTGGCGGGTCCTCCTGCCAGTGCTGGGGCAGGTAGGAGAGCCAGACACGGATCGCCGCGATGGCCTCCTCGTCGTCTTCGACCAGGACGTCTCCCAGGCCGGAGGTGCGGCAGTGCATCTCCGCGCCGCCCATCTCCTCCAGCGTCACGTCCTCCCCGGTCACCATCTGGGCAAGCCGCGGAGAACCCAGGTAGGCGGTGGCCCGACCCCGAACCATGATCGTGAGGTCGCACAGCGCTGGCACGTATGCCGACCCGGCCGGCGAGGGCCCGAACAGGGCGCAGACCTGCGGGATCCGCCCGGAGTACTGGACCTGGTTGTAGAAGATGTTCCCCCAGGCCCGGCGGCCGGCGTAGCTCTCGAACTGCTCGTCGATGCGTGCTCCGGCGGAGTCGAACAGGTAGACCAGCGGTGCCCCGATGTCGTCGGCGGTCCGCTGCATGTTGACGATCTTCTCGAAGGTGCGCTTGCCCCAGGTTCCGGCCTTGACTGTGTAGTCGTTCGCGATGACGCACACGGTCCGGCCATCGACCCTGCCGACGCAGGTGACCACCGCGTCGCCGGGCAGTCCCTCCTCGAACCGTGCCAGCAGGCCGTCCTCGAAGCTCCAGCCGTCGTCGAAGAGCAGGGCCAGCCGGTCGCGGACGAGCATCTTGCCGGCCTCGACCTGCTTGCGCCGCTGTGTCTCGCTCCCGCCGAGGCGGGCCGCGGTCAGCTTGCGTTCAAGCTCCTCGTGGGGATCGGAACGCACCACCGCGGGTGCCGGTGTGGTCTGAGTCATGATGTCTCCCGGATAGGTCGGCTCAGCCCGCCGACGGTGTGATCTCGCCGAGCAGGGTGCCTGTGCTGACCACCAGGCCCGGTGTCGCGAGCAGGGATGTCACGGTTCCGGCGATCGCTGCCCGTATCGGGTTCTCCATCTTCATGGCCTCCAGGACGAGCACGACCCGGCCCTCCTCGACGAGGTCGCCCTCCTTCACATTGATCTTGATCACCGTCCCCTGCATGGGGCTCACCAGTGCGCCCGTCCCGGCGGCGGCCTTCTTCGGGCGACGCGCGGCAGCTTCGCCACGTCGCCGGCCGGCGGTTCCGTTCCTGGCCGCGGCGGACGGGGCCGCGACGGCTGTCAGCGTCGGCGCCGCGGGCAGGGGAATGCGGTAGAGGCGGCCACCCACGTAGACCTCCTGCCGATCGAGCAGCTCGTCGTTCTCGGCGGCCTGGTCAGCGTGGTCAGGGTGATCGGAGTCGTCGGGGTCGGTCGCCACTCCGGGTGCCGGCAGCAGTGCGGGAAGGTCCACCTCGTGCTCGAGCCAGCGGGTGCTGATCCGGGCGTTCTGGAAGTCGGCATGGTTCAGGATCACGGCTGCCGCGGGCAGTGTTGTGGGGATGCCCTCGATCTGCAGCTCGGCGACGGCGCCCAGGGCGCGCTCGATCGCGTGGCTTCTTGTCGGCGCCCACACGACCAGCTTGCCGACGAGGCTGTCGTAGTACGGCAGCACCTCGTCGCCGGTGTCGTAGCCACCGTCGAACCGCACGCCCGGGCGGACGGGCACCCGCAGCGTGCTGACCGGCCCGGGGGACGGCCGGAAGGCGCCCTCCGCGACGTCCTCCGCGTTGACGCGGATCTCGATGGCGTGCCCGCGGGGGGAGGGCCCTGAGGAGGTGACGCTGAGGCGGCCGCCACCGGCGACGCGGATCTGTTCGGCGATCAGGTCGAGCCCGAGGGTCTCCTCGGTGACCGGGTGCTCGACCTGGATCCGCGTGTTCATCTCAAGGAAGTAGAAGGCGTCCCGCTCAGCCTCGACGAGATACTCGACCGTGCCGGCCCCGACGTAGCCGACCGCCGACGCCAGCCGAACCGAGGCCTCCCCCATCGCCTGCCGCAGCCGCGGAGACAGACCGGGTGCGGGGGCCTCCTCGACGAGTTTCTGATGCCGACGCTGAACCGAACAGTCGCGGTCGCCGAGCCAGACCACGGTGCCGTGGGTGTCGGCGAAGACCTGGACCTCCACATGCCGAGCGTTGGCGAGATATCGCTCGATATACACCTCGTCCCGGCCGAACGCGGCGGCAGACTCACGGCGCGCGGCCTCGAACGCCTCAGCGGCCTCCCCCTCGTTCCACACTGTGCGCATCCCACGGCCGCCGCCCCCGTAGGAGGCTTTGATCGCCAGTGGATAGCCGTGCTGACGCCCGAACTCGACGACCTCGTCGACAGTGGTGATCGCGCCCTTGCTGCCCGGGACCTGGGGGACTCCCGCGGTGCCCGCGGTCTCCCGCGCGGCGACCTTCTCACCCATCGCCTCGATCGCCGCGGCCGGCGGCCCGATGAAGGTCAGACCGGCGGCATCGACCGCACGGGCGAAACCGGCGTTCTCAGCCAGGAACCCGTAGCCGGGATGAATGGCTTCCGCGCCGGAGGCCACAGCCGCCGCAATAATTTTGTTCTGGTCGAGATAGGTGTCCTTCGCACCCGCCCCGTCCAAGGCCGCGGCTTCGTCCGCCAGCCGGGTGTGCAGGGAGTCGCGGTCAGGATCGGAATATACGGCGACGCTCCCGATGCCGAGCTCGCGGCAGGTGCGGATGACCCGAACCGCGATCTCACCACGGTTGGCCACGAGGATTTTCGAGAACATCCGACAGCCTTTCGGTCGATTCAGTGGACGTCGGCTTCGACACACACGTTCCACAGGGTGCCGAGCTCCGAGACCGTGGTGACGACGACGCTGCCCGGCGCCAGGAACTCCGCCGGCTGGCGCGCCACTCCCACCCCGCCCGGCGTGCCGGTGAGAACGATGTCACCGGGCCGCAGTGCCAGGACGTGCGAGAGGTAGGAGACGAGCACGTCGGGCGGGAAGACGAGATCCTTCGTCGAGGCCCGCTGCTTCTCCACACCGTCCACAGAGCAGGTGACGGTCAGGCCGTCCCGCGGATCGACCACAGTGCCGGCGACGATCCAGGGACCGATCGGCGTGGTCCGTTCAAAGGTCTTTCCCAGCAGCCACTGGGTCCCCCGACGCTGCCAGTCGCGCGCGGAGACATCATTGGCGACCGTGTAGCCGGCGATGAAGGCACCCGCCTCCCGGGGCGAGACACGGCGGGCTCGCCGGCCGATCACCAGCGCGAGCTCGGCCTCCCAGTCCCACGCCTTCGCCTCGGGACTGAGCACTATCGGATCAGCGGGCCCGACGAGCGCCTCGGGAAACTTGCTGAACACGTTCGGGTACTCGGGCAGCGGATGACCCAGCTCCAGAATGTGATCGCGGTAGTTGTGTCCGACGCAGATCACCTTCGACACCGGGTCGGCCGCCGGTAGAAGCGAGACCTCGACCGGGGCCGAAATCTCCGCGACGGCATGCTCGCCAGGATTCTCAAGTATCCCGGCTGCAAAGGCCGTTCCGAAGGTCTCGAACGGGCTGAGAAATGTCACCCCGTCAAGGCTGACCACAACCCGTGGGCCCTCGGATGTCCGCATTCTGGCCAGCCGCATCGCGAATCCCCTCCCGCATCCACCCACTGACATCGACCACATCATCCGACACATCCGACACATCCGACCTTAACAAACGAACGCTCGTTTGTCTACGACAGCGCAATCATGAGGTCGCTCGTGAAGGTCATGACCACCTCGTCACGCTGATCTACCATCTCGTAGGCGAAGGTCCAGATGCCCCGGTCGCCGGAGGACGTAGTGCGGGCAGCCGTGAGCGTCACTCGCGGGTGCACGGTGTCTCCGATACGCACCGGCGACAGGGCGCGAACGCGGTCGACCCCGAGCCAGGCCACGACGTTGCGGAGCATTCCGGTCTGTGTGAACAGACCGAGCCCAAGGCTCATGATCAGCGGCCCGTGCGCGATTCGGGATCCGAACCGGGTCTGCGCCGCGAGCGTCTCGTCCAGGTGCAGGGAGACGATGTCGCCGGTCAGCCCGGCCCACGTGACCAGATGCGCGTCGGTGATCGTCATGCCAGGACCATCGATGACCGTTCCCACAGTCAGATCGTCAAAATTCGGCCCCCGGCCAACGTGGGGCGGCGTGCGGACGTCGAAAGACATCGTCGATAGCTCCCGGTTCCGAAGTGCTGGAGCGCGGGCAGGCGGCCAGGCACCCGCCACGCGGCACTGATCCACTGGGCTCAGCTGTTGAACGCGGCGACCACCTTGGCGACCGCGTCAAGGTTCGCCATTCCTCCCGCCGGACTCGCGGCCGGGTCGATCCACAGGGCGGCCCGTTCCACGCCCTGCGCCGCGTAGCGCTCAAGCACCGCGGGGTCCGGCGGCGCCGAGGCCACTGCGATGCTGATCGAGTCGCGGTCGCGGCCGACCTCGTCGACGGTCCTCCAGAACGCGGGAATGGACGCCTCAAGCGTGGGATCATGCGGCGGTGGCACGACGTACCAGACGTCCGCCCACTGCGCGGCGTGCCGCATGGTGGTGGGGCCGGCGCCCCCCAGGTAGATCTTCGGGCCAGCCGCCTGCTTCGGCTTGGGCCAGGACCAGCTCGGCACGAGCGAGACCTCGGTGCCCTCGTAACTGGCCTCCTCCTGGGTCCACAGGGCACGCATCACCTGGACCTTGTCCCGGAGGATGCTGAACCGCCGCTTCCAGACCACGCCATGTGACTCGGCCTCGTCCTGATTCCAGCCGAAACCGACGCCGCAGAGGAGACGTCCGTTCGACAGGAAGTCGAGGGTGGCAAGCTCCTTCGCCTTCGCGATCGCGTCATGCTGGGCCAGCAGGCAGACGCCCGTGCCGAGCAGGAGGGTCCGCGTGCCGGAAGCGATCATGGAGAGGGTGACGATCTGGTCCAGCGTGTGCAGGTAGAAGGACGGCAGTTCCCCCCCGCCGTAGGCCGCGGGGTACGGCGTCCGCCGCGATAGCGGAAAATGTGTGTGCTCAGGCAGGAAGAGCGACTCGAACCCATAGGCTTCCGCCGCCTGCGCGAACTCGACGGGGTCAGGCCCGTCGTCGGTGAAGAAGTAGACACCGCCAAGCTTCATAAAAGCTGCCCTTCAGGCCTTCGAGACGAAGATGGTCGCGCCGCGCACATGCTTGGACGACGGTCACCCGTTGTACTTGACCAGCATTCCGGCGTCGACGGGGATCGCGGCTCCGGTGACGTACCTGGACTCGTCCGACGACAGCCACAGGACTACTGCGGACACGTCCTCGACCTCGACCCAGGGAATCGGGAACAGATTGATGCGCTGCAGCACCTCGGCCGTGTCGTCGACATCCGGATTCTCCAGACCCGGCGAAAACATTCGAGCCGACGCGGGATTGTCGATCATGGGCGTGTGAACGTTCGTGGGGTGCACGGTGTTGACTCGGACGCCGTGTCGCGCGACTTCGTTCGCCAACGAGGCCGCCAGACCCACCAGACCGTGCTTTGCCGCCGAGTAGTTGCTGACTCCGGGAATTCCACGCAGTCCGGCAATGGAGCTGACCAGCACCACCGAGCCGCCGTTCCCGGCCTCGATCATGTGGGGTACGGCGGCCCTGACGGACGTCCAGACACCAGTCAGATTGATGTCGACGACGGTGTCCCACTCCTCGCGGCTGAACTCCCAGGTCTGACGGCCCCTGCCGAGAACACCGGCATTGGCGACCAGGATGTCGAGGCGGCCCAGTTCCGCCACCCCCGCCGCGGTCCCGGCCGCAACGGCGTCCAGATCTCGGACATCAGCCTCCACCGCCACCGCGCGGCGGCCGAGTGCACGGACCTCCTTGGCAACCGTCTCCAGCGCGGAAGAGTCCGGCATCGGGTACTCGATGTTCTCGATCGACGACACGGCGTCGAGGAGGATGACGTCCGCTCCCTCCGCTGCCAGCCGCAGGGCGTGGCTTCGGCCCTGTCCTCGAGCGGCGCCTGTCACCAAGGCGGCCTTGCCAGCGACCCGGCCCGCGCCTGGGGTTCCCGCTGCGTCACTCATGAGTGCCTCGCCTTCCGTGTGGTCTGATGCGCCAGCCAGGCACGCAGATCGAGGCCGCGCACTGTGACGGCGATCCCGATCAGCGCCGCCTGGACGATCAACTGTGTCGACGACGGCGCGCCGAGGGAGAACACCAGCTGGGTGAGCTGGCTGAGGAACAGCGCCCCGATCGCCGAGCCCACGACCGTGCCCCGCCCGCCGGTGAGCGCGGTTCCCCCGATCACCACGGCCGCTATCGACGGCAACAGGTAGGAGTTGCCCGCGTTCGTGTTCGGGGTGCTCACATAACCCGCCAGGACTACGCCGGCGCCGGCGTAGCACAGAGCCGCCGCGACGTACCCGCCGATCTGGACCCGGGCGACCCGGATGCCGGCGACCCGTGCGGCTCGCTCGCTGGCTCCGACCGCGACCAGCCGCCGACCCCAGGTACTGAGCGAGGTCGCCACCGCCGTGAACAGCACGAGACCGAGCGCCAGCCAGACCGTGTTGGAGATCCCCAGGGCCTTGTTCAGGGAGAAGGAGGCGACTGCCTCCGGGGCCCGGGTCGGTGTCCCGCCCGAGTAGGCCAACGCTGCGCCCACCAGGCCCGCGTTCATGGCAAGCGTCGCAACCAGCGGCGTCACCGAGAACACGGTGACGATGACGCCGTTGAGCACGCCGATGACGACGGCTATGACGGTGACGACGGCCAGGGCGGCGATGACGTTGTCGCCGTGGTCCGCGGCGTACTGGCTGCTCACGAGAGCCGCTAACGTCATCATTCCGGGCAGGGAGAGATCGATGCCACGCAGCATGATCACCAGGGTCTGCCCCACCGACGCCATCGCCAGGATGCCGGCGAACGGCAGCAGCGAGTCGATCCCGCTCCGCGAGACGCTTCCCGGCGCGATCAACCAGCTGAGCAGGAACAGCGCGACCGTGACGATCAGCACTGGCGCGGAGTCCGGCCACCGTCGACCTCGTCTGGGGCCCATGCGGGCCAGGAGTTTCCGGGGTGCCGTCCGCGCGCCGGGCCCGGTCCCGCTGCCTGCTCGCGCTCCGTTCTCGCCGTCGCTCGCCTGCGCTCTGCTCTCACCGTCCGTGCCAGTACCCGCTCCGGTGCCGACGAGGTGGGCGCTCATGCCACGCTCCGTGTCATCAGTGACCGGGTCTTGGAGTAGAGGGCCACGGAGACGATCGTGAGTCCCGCCAGGAGCCACTGCTGCCAGTAGAGTTCCAGGCCCAGGAACTGCACGACGGTGTTGACCTGAGTGATGAGGGCCGCGCCCACCAGCGCGCCCACGAACGAACCGCGGCCACCGAAGATGGACGCCCCGCCCAGCACCACGGCCGCGATGCTGGACAGCGTGTAGCTGTCGCCAATGCTGGGATTCCCGGTACGGGCCTGGGCCATCAGCAACAGGGCCGCTGGAACGACCAGCACAGAGCATCCGACATAGGCGACAAGGCTGGCCCGGCGGGATGACAGTCCGATCCGCTCAGCTGTTCGTGGGTTTGAACCCACGGCCCGCAAGCGGACGCCCCGCGACGACAGCCGGAGCCATGCTTCGAGCCCGATCGCCACCGCGATGGCAAGAACCATCATCACGGGCACGAACCCCCAGGTCGTCTGGACCTTGGAGAGGAACACAGGGTCGATCCGCCCCGCAGGCAGCGGGCGCAGCAGGAACGCCAGCCCCTGCAGGAGGGTGAACGTCACGAGCGTCGCCATGATCGGACTGATCTTGAGAACGCTCGCCAGCACCCAGTTCACCGTCCCGGCCGCAGCCGCGACGAGGACCAGCAGAACGACACCGAAAACCATGCCGGCCGGCGAGCGGTAGGCAGCGAGCGAGAAGGAGCCCACCACCACCAGGAAACTTGCCAGTGGTCCCACCGAAAGGTCGATCCCACCGACGAGCATCACCATCTGCTGACCCATTGCGAGGAAGGCGAGCAGCGCGAGGAGCGGGAGCACCAGACTGAAGTTCCGCTGCGTCAGATAGAACTCGGTGTGATTCACCGCGACCACACCGAGCACGAGGATCGCCAGCGCCAGGACGCCCGAGGGCATCAGGTCGTTGCGAGCCAGCCTCCGTGGTACCGAGTTGGCGGCGGGAGCGGGTCGAGTGGCCTCGTCTTCGGCAGCGCTGGCCCTGGCCCTGCTCGCGGTCAGCGCGGCCTGCGTGATGCCGTGGTCCGTGAGGGCCGCGCCCTCCAGCTCGGCCACCACCTGGCCACGGGAGAAGACCACGACCCGGTCGCAGATCTGCGCGAGCTCGGCACTCGAGGAGGACAGAACGATGACGGCGATTCCGCGGCGTGCGGTCTCCCGGAGGATCTCGTAGATCTCCTCGCGTGCCCCGACGTCCACCCCCTGGGTGGGCTCGTCGGCCAGGATCACCTGTGAGCCGGCGAGGAGCACCCGGCTGAGCACGACCTTTTGCTGGTTGCCGCCTGATAGCGACGCGATCTCCACATCCATCGACGGCGCCTTGACTCTGAGCGCCTCGAACTGGCCGCGGATGGCTCGCCGTTCGGTCTGGGTCGACATCAGCCCCCAGCGCGACAACCGCCTGAGCGTCGTCACGGCGGCGTTCTCTCGCAGCGACAGATGCGCGAACACGCCCTCGTTATGCCGATCCTGCGGGAGATAGAGCACTCCCCCGCGTTGGGCGACTGACGGGTTACGGGTACTGATCTTACGATCGTTGACCCGTACCTCCCCGCGGCCGTCCTCCAGGCCTGCCAGCGCGCGGAGCACCTCCCGCTGCCCCTGGCCCTCGATGCCCGCGAACCCGAGGATCTCACCCGCCCGCACGGACAGGGTCACATCGTGGAAAGCCTGTCCCGAAAGGCCACGGACGGCGAATCTCTCGGTCTGCTGCACGTCGCCGCCGGACGCCCGATGTTCGCCGACCGTGACCTCGTGGCCGACCACCAGGTTCACGATCTCGGGTTCACTCACCGTCGCACGGTCGAAGGTCCCGACAAGCGCACCGTCGCGGAGCACCGAGATCGTGTGAGCGATCCGCATCACCTCACCGAGGCGGTGGGAGATGTAGACGACCGCGCCCCCGTGTTCCACGTGCTCCCGGACGAGTCTGAACAACTCCTCGACCGCCGCCGGCAGCAGATGCTCTGTGGGCTCGTCGAGCACGATGACCCGGGGCTGTTCGGCCAGCGCACGACCGATCTCCACCACGAAGCGGGCATCAGGCCGTAGCTCACGGACGGGCAGCGATGGATCGATGTCGGCCAACGACTGCCAGCGGTCGAGAATCTCCCTGGCCCAGCGCCCCTGCGCCCGCAGCGCCGGACGTTGCGCCTGCGGCATCGCCAGCGCCATGTTCTGCGCCACCGTCAGATCCGGAAGGAGAGCCGGCTCCTGGTAGACGATGGCCAGGCCCGCCTCCCGGGCCCACTCCGGGGACGGTTCCTCGCTGACCGCCGAGCCGATCTCGACGGTGCCGGTGTCAGCGCGAACGGATCCCGCCGCCACGCCGACCAGGGTCGACTTGCCGGCGCCGTTCTCCCCTACCAGGGCGTGGATCTCCCCGGCGTGCACCCGCAGGGACACCCCTTTGAGCGCGTGGACACCGGGGTATCGCTTCTCGATCTGGTCCAACCGAAGGACCACCGTCCGGGGATCGGCCGTCGGTAACAGCCGGTCGTCGTCAACGACTTCGGATTGCGTCACCGCATCCCTCCTTCCTTCCCTGACTGCGCGGATGCACCGTCAGCTGAAAACGGCGGCAAGTTTCTCCGGTGACAGCGCGGAAGAGAGGTCTGCGTCCGGCGGCAGGTCCTTCCTGCAGGTCGGCAGCTTTCCGTTCACCGTATCAACGAACACCTTGAGGTCGAAGTTCGTCGGCTCGTTGTCAGGCAGTTTGCCCAGCGCTGCGAGCGCCTTTCGTGCCGCGATCCGGACAACGGTGGTGGTGCCGTCCAGGGTGAACAGCTCGAAATCAGGGTTCGCCTCGTGCAGATCCACCCACATGCAGCCGAGCTCGTTGTCCGTTGCCGATGTCGCCAGCGGCGGGATACTACGGCCGGCATTCACGAACGCCCGAATCGTCCCCTTGTCGGCATTTCCGTAGTCGGAGACGATGGCGTCGATCTGGCTATACTTCGCCAGCGCGCCCGCCGCCGCCCGCTGCATGTAGGCAGGGTCCCAGCTCGAGGGCACCGGCTGATCCGTGAGCGAGGTGACCGGATCACCCATCTCCTCGCTCGTCTGCCTGACCGCCTCGAACAGCGCCAGCGTGGAGGGGCTGCCTCCCGCCAGGCCGCCCGTGAACAGCATGCGGGCACCTGGGTCGACAATCTTGGCCAGCCACCGCGTCATGGCGTCGCCTTCGGTGTCGAAGTTGTACTGGACGTACCCGTCGTAATCGACTCCGACCTTCCCGCCCGGGTCGGAGATGTACGGCACGACGACAACTCCGGCCTGGTGCGCCTGCTGAAGCGCGCTCAGAGCCTGACTACCGAAGTCGTCATAGGTGATGATCGCGTCGAAACCCTGCGCCGTGTAGGAGTTGATCGCGGTGATGTACTTCTGCAGGTCGCCGTCGGTCTGGGTGTATTTGAGCGTCACGTTGTCGCAGGCCGATAACTCGTCGGCCAGCTCCGCCTGCGTGATGCGCCGCCACGAGTTCCCGCCGAACCCCGCGACATGGGCAATTTTGAGCGGCCGGTCACCGCAGAGCTGCTGCACGGGAACCGCTCTATCGGAACCCGCGGCTCCCACCTCCGCGGAATCCGCGGCGGAGTCGGTCGCCGGCGCGCTCGCAGAGCAGGCCGCGACCGAGAGCAGCGAGACCGCCGCGGTCGCCACGACCGCCCGCCTCAGCCATCTTCTGGGCACGATGAACCCCTTTGTACAATTGGAGGGAAGAATGTTGGAACGTGCGGCGGTACGGGCCCCGCCCGGCCGGGAGGACGTACACGGTCCCGGGATTCAGGCGGTTCCCCGCCGGGTCAGGGCCGGAAGGGCTGCCTGACCCAGCCCTGGTCCCAGTTGGAGACCTGGTGGGTCCGACCAAGCAGTTCCTGGAAATACCAGGTCCCGTCGCGCCTGACGAACTGATCGGTGTAGTTGAGCGTGAGAATCACCGCATCCTTCTCACTCGGGTCTTCCGTGCGCTCGATCGTGCAGAAGCAGATGAGGTAGAACCGGCCGGTGGCGGTCTCGCCGTCCGACGCGACCTCGACCCGGGGCGCGATCACATAGTGCTGGGCCCAGGAGATCCGCTCCGACAGCGCCCGAAAATGAGCCTTGATCTCGTCATGGCCGGTAAGAGTCGCGCCCTCACCGTCGACGACCCAGCGGCCATCCTTGGCGAAAAGGCCGGCGATGCCCTCGGGATCGTACGAGTCATCGCAGTAGCCGGCATAGCGGTACTTGAGCTGCTCGATGGCACGAATATCTTCGAGACGCGCGAGTCGTGCCACAAGTTCGGCGACGGGCACGCCTCCCGAGTCCTGACCGTCCGGTGCCGTCATTGATATTCCCCCAGCCTGCGGACGGATGTCAGTGGTCGATGTCGAGAATGCCGCGGATGTTGACGCCTTCGAGGAGGTCGTCATAGCCTTTGTTCACCCCTTCGAGGGGGTAACGACTGGTGATGAGCTCGTCCAGGTGCAGGTGCCCGGCCTGATAAAGATCGATCATCTTACGGATGTCCTGATGTGGGCTGCCCGACCCGAAGAGGCTCCCGACGATCTTCTTCTCATACAGAGTGAGCTCGAGGCTCGGAATCGCCAGCTGTGTGTTCGGGTTGGCAAGTGCCGTCACGACCACCGTGCCGGCCTTCCGAATGATCGTGAAAGCCTCGGAAACGACCTGCGCGTCAACCAGGCCGACTGTGACGATCGCCGCGTCGGCGCCCTGGCCGCGCGTCAGGTCCCAGACAAAGGTATGCGCCTCGGCCGCGGTCTCGAAGGCATGGGTGGCCCCGAGCTTGAGTGCAGTGTCGCGCTTGAACTTCAGCGGGTCGACTGCCACAATCACCCGGGCGCCTGCATGCCGGGCGCCCTGGACGGCGTTGATGCCGATGCCACCAATGCCATAGACGACTGTGACGTCGCCGGGCGTCGTGCCCGCCGCGTAGACAGCCGATCCCCAGCCTGTAGGCACCCCGCAGGCGAGGATCGCCATGACGTCCAGCGGCAGGCTCTCATCGATCTTCACGACGGCGGACTCGGGAATGACATTCCACTGGGAGAACGTTCCCAGCAGATCGACACCGCCTAAGTCGTGCCCCCTGGCGTGAAGCCGCTGCGTGCCGTCCAGCATCTTTCCAGCCATCAGATAGGCGCCGTTGTCGCACAGATTCGACTTGCCCATCATGCAGAACCGGCACCGGCCGCAGTAGGGCATCCACGAGGAGATGAAGTGGTCCCCCGGGCAGAGGTCGCGGACCCCCGGACCGACAGCCTCGACCACGCCCGCTCCCTCATGGCCCCCAACCATCGGCGGCGTGATGACCAGATCGCCATGCCGCAGGTGCTCATCGGAGTGACACAGACCCGCGTACTCGTAGCGAACGAGGACTTCGTTCGCCTTCGGCGGATCAAGATCGAGCTCCGTGATCTCGAAGTTCCCGACGCTCTCCCACATCACAGCAGCTTTGGTCTTCATCGCGCTCCTTTCTGCCCCCGCCCTCGCGAACCAGCTCGATCACGCTAGGGAGACTAACGTTCGTTAGGTGGTTCACACTAAGCTATGCTGGTAGCGCTGGCAAGAGGTGGAGAAGCCTCGCGTGTTCGCACCCGAGGTTGAGATCCACACGCGTTCTGCAGCCACCTGTGCACAGTCGTCAGGCGTCATCAGGTGCCCGCGGAACGCCACTCCGCTTCAGGATCCATGGGTTGCTGTGGCCATCGAGTCGAACCATCATCCGGCAACGGGATGGTGCCGGGTCCGTAACACACGGAGACTAGACTGGGGTTGCATTCCAGAAACGTGGCCGGAAGAACTACATGGTCGGGAGAGGCCCATGACCCCAACGAACGGCAACTCCACGGCCATCGCGATCCGCGAGGCAGCCGCCCGGCTCTTCTACGAGCGCGGTTACGAAGCGACGTCCCTTCGCGAGATAGCCGCGGCCGTCGGAATCCAGGTGGGCAGCCTCTACAACCACATCGGAGGGAAGAACGAGCTCCTCCAGACGATCATGATAGAGATCATGGACGGGCTACTGGCCGCGATGCAGGAGGCCATCAGCTTCGAGGAGGACGCGGAGAAGCGGCTCGTCAGAGCTCTGGACTGTCATCTCCGCTTTCACGCGACCCATTCTCGGGACGTGTTCATCGGAAATTCCGAGCTGCGTGCTCTCACGGCAGAGGCCCGCCAGGAAGTGGCCAGCCGCCGGAACCAGTACGAATGCCAGCTCCGGCGACTCGTCGCCGGAGCTGGCACGGACCTCCCCGAAGATTCCGTTGACAACCGTCTGCAGACGTACTCGATCCTGGCGATCGGAACGCACCTGTCCTCGTGGTACCGGGAGGACGGCCCAATGTCACTGGAGGAGGTGGTCGACTGCTACACACAGGTAATTCTGCGCCAGCTCGGCATCGTAAGACTCGCTGCGCTCTGAGACCCCAGCCGGCCGGAAGAACACAATCGGCCGGCCGGGGTGCCGGCGTCACCGGGCTGCTGGCCGGGTCATTCCTCGGCGCCGAGCACAGCCTTCAGGATCTGGAAGCCCCGCACACCCCACTCGTCATGCTCATAGCCGTTACCAGACTGCTTCCACCCACCGAACGGCATGGCGGCGTACGCGGCGAACTCGTGGTTGATGTACACATGGCCGGCCTGGATCCTTCTCGCCACCCGGACGGCGCGTGCCCGATCCGCGGACTGGACCACGGCGGCCAGACCATAGATCGAGTCGTTGGCGATACGCACCGCCTCATCCTCGGTGTCGTAGGTGAGAATGCTCAGGACAGGACCGAAGATCTCTTCCTGCGCGATTCTCATGGCCGGCGTCACATCCGCAAAGACCGTGGGCCGGACGAAGTAGCCACGCTCCAGGCCCGCCGGCCGGCCGAGGCCGCCGGTCACCAGGCGTGCGCCCCCGTCGATGCCGCTCTGGATGAGCCGCTGCACATGCGCGAATTGACGATCATTGATCAGCGGACCGAGGGCGGTCGCCTCGTCCGTCGGGTCGCCGGTCACGAACTCCTCGGCGGTCTTCCGCGCGATGGCGACGACGTCCTCGAGCAGGTGCGCCGGCACGATCATCCGGGTCGCCACGCTGCACGACTGTCCGCTGTTGGAAAAGCATGCCGCGACGCCGTTGCGCACGGCAGTCTCCAGGTCCGCATCATCAAGGATCACGTTGGGTGACTTGCCGCCAAGCTCCAGGTGCACCATTTTGATCGTGTCGGCGGCATCGCGGAGGATCTGCCGGCCCGCCCGGGTCGAGCCGGTGAACGAGACCACGTCCACCCCGGGGTGCCTGGCCAGCGCACTGCCGACGGTAGGCCCCTCGCCGAACACCAGGTTGAAGACGCCCGGCGGCACCCCAGCCTCCTCGACGATCTCCGCGAACAGCACAGCATCGAGCGGCGAGTACTCACTGGGCTTGAGCACCATGGTGCATCCGGCGCCCAGCGCCGACGCCGCCTTGGTGAAGACCTGGTTGACGGGCCAGTTCCACGGCGTGATGAGCGCTGCGACGCCGGCTGGCTGGCAGATGATCCGCGATGTCCCGCGGACCTCCTCCAGCTCCTGGCGCCGCACCGCCTCGATCGTCCGCCGGAGGTGGGCCACGCCCAGGTCCGCCTGCGCGCCCCGCGCCAGGCTCGTCGGGGCGCCCATCTCGCGGGTCAGCGCGGCTGCGAAGTCGTCGCGCCGCCGCTCGTACGCCTCGAGGAGCCGCTCCAGCAGCTTGATCCGCTCATCGACCGATGTCAGCGAGTACTCCTCGAAGGCCGCCCTGGCCGCGTGCACTGCGTCATCGACATCCGCGTCGCCGGCGCTGCGCACTGAGGCGATCGGCTTCTCTGTCGCCGGGTTGACGACATCTGCCCAGGCGACCCCACGCGCCGGAACCCACCGACCGCCGATGAAGAGGTCGGTCTGACGCTCGATGCTCATAACTCTCCCTCGCTGCCCAGCGCTCACGCCTGGCTCGCCGGCGCGGCTGGTCGAAGACGGCTACGGCCAGGCTCCCGAAGGCACCGGCGATCGCGGTGACCATAGACGAACGGACGTAAGTTTGTCTACGCCCGTATACAGCCGTTGACGCCGCTTACCAGCACACTTACCCTGTGGGACACGCAGACTAACGAACGCTCGTATGTCGACGTGCGGTGGCGGTGACGCCCGCGCAGCGCCCACCACCGCGTGGGCGCCCGCCGCCGATTAGGTGTGTCGCGCGCCGAGTTTCTCCGGGCTGTCCTCCGATCACCGCGCCAGGCCACGGGCGCCGCCGGGAACCCGGGGCCGGCGCCTCCGAGCACTGCGTCGCCGTCGCCGTCGCCGCAGGGCGCGTCCCCGCACATCCACCCAGAAACGGAGGCCGCCGATGTTCCTGCTCCCTGACTTCATCCGGCTCAACCGGCGCCGACATCCCGACCTTCCCGCGGCGGTGGACGGGCTGAGCCGAAGCACCCACCGGGAGCTGTCGGACCGGGCATGGAGCCTCGCCTCCGGCCTGACGGCAAACGGAGTACGGCCCGGCGACCGTGTCGGCGTGCTGTCCGGAAACAGCACCTTTGCCCTGGAGACGTTCCTGGGCATCGTCGCCGCAGGAGCCGTCTACGTACCCTTCAACTGGCGCTGGACGCCCGCCGAGCTGATCCACGGCATTGCGCTGACCACGCCGAGCGTCGTCCTGGTCGAGGAGGAGTTCCGTTCCGCCTTCGACGCCGCCGTGCACGCCGAGATCGACCACAGGTTCCGCTGCTTCGGCCAGGCGAGCTCCTACGGGGAACTCCTCGGCCACGAACCGGTCGAACCGGACGTCGCTCTCAGCCCCGAAGCCCCCGCGGTGATTCTGTTCACCGGGGGCACGACGGGCTTCGCCAAGGGCGTGGAGCTCTCCCATCGCAGCGTGGTCTTCAACGCAGTCAACGAACTGGTTGACCTGCGGTTCGGAGCCGGTCAGGGACAGGTCGGGCTGTGCACCGTGCCGTTATTCCACTCCGCGTCTCTACTGACCGTCTTCGCGCCCCATTACATCGCGGGTGGCACCACGGCGGTCCTGCGCAGGTTCACCGAGGAGGGCTTCGCCGAGATCGTCGAGCGCGAACGGGTCACCTCGACCTTCGCCACCCCCAACATGCTGCGGCGCCTTCTCACGGCAGGGGTGCTGAGCCGCCCGGGCCTGCGCTGCCTTCGCCAGATCCACTCGGGCGCGGGCCTGCTGCGGATGCACGACAAAGAGGCCATCCGGGCGGCCCTTCCCGACGTGGAGCTCTTCTTCCGCTACGGGCTGACCGAGGCAGGTCCGATGGTGACCAGGCTGCGGAACGCAGACATCATGCGGCCTGACCTCGACGGCTCCGTGGGGTCCGAGTACACCTTCGCCGAGGTGCAGCTCCAGGATCCGGCCGGGCAGGAGATCCCGGATGGCGAACTCGGGGAGATCTGCGTGCGCGGGCCCGCACTGATGACGGGCTACTTCGGGCAGCCGGCAGCCACCAGGGACGTACTTCGCGATGGCTGGCTGCACACAGGAGACCTCGCCGTCCGCGGCAAGGACGGCAATCTGTTCTTCCGCGACCGAATCAAGGACATGATCAAGACCGGTGGCGAGAACGTATACGCCTCCGAAATCGAGCAGCTGCTCCACACCCACCCTGCGGTCATGGAGTGTGCCGTCGTCGGCGTACCCAGCGAGGAATGGGACGAGGAGGTCCGCGCGGTGGTCGTCCTGCGGCCAGGCTCCTACGCCGGAGCGGATGACCTCGGCAAGTTTCTCCGCGCCGAACTGGCCGGCTACAAGATTCCGAAGCACTTCGCCTTCCTCGAACTCGAGCAGATGCCCATCAATGCGAGCGGAAAGATCATAAAGAGTCGGCTGCGTGATCTGCTGGGATGGCCGTGACCCGCCCTTCCCCGGCACCGATCCCGCCTTCTCCGCCCTTCGTCGACGCTCTCTGCCCCCTATCCACCGATCTTCGACCGGCCGCCCGTGAGGACTGGCATGCTGCCCTACCGTTCCTGGTTGTTCGTTCCCGGCCACAAGGCGGCCTGGGTCGACAAGGCGCTGTCCGCCGGCGCGCATGCGCTGATTCTCGATCTGGAAGACGCCGTTCCCGACGGCGAGAAGCAGGCAGCCCGCGACACGACCGCCGCCTCGATCGCCCGGCTCGCGGGCCGGACTCCCGCCGGCCTCATCGTCCGCGTCAACGCACTGGACACCCCGCATTTCGGCGCCGACCTGGAGGCGGTCGTGCGGCCCGGCATCACCGCTCTCCTGCTGCCTAAGGTCCACAGCGCCGACGATCTCGTCGCGTTCGACGCCCTGGTCCGCCATTTCGAGATCAGGGCAGGCATGGAGGTCGGCACCGTGGGCCTGGTGCCCTCCTTCGAGACAGCCCGCAGCCTGGTGAACGTCGAGTCCATCGCCCAGGGGCCACGGGTCGTCAGCCTGATGGCCGCCGCGGCACGGGACGCTGACATCTCCCGGGAGGTCGGCTTTCGGTGGACGCCCGCCGGATTGGAAACCCTCTATCTCCGCAGCCGGGTCGTTCTGGCCGCGCGCGCTGCCGGTGTCCGCCACCTCGTCGTCGGTCTGTGGCAGGACATCCACGACCTGTCCGGGCTGCGTGCCTTTGCGCAGACCAACAGCGAGCTCGGCTTCACCGGCCAAGTGGTCATCCACCCGAGCCACGTGCCGGTCGTCAACGAGGCATACGCCGTTCCCGAGACCGACCTGAAGCGCTATCGGGCCATGGTCGAGGCCTACGAGCGCGGTGCGGCCGAAGGGCACGGGGCAGTTCTATTCGATGGCGAGCATATCGACCTCGCCCACGCCGAGAACGCTCGGCAGATCATCGAGTTCAACCGGCTCGCGCCGGGTTCCTCACCAAAGGCGGTAGCACCGTGACAGGAATGCACTTCGAAGATCTCAAGCCCGGCCTAGTGGTCCGGCACGCCGCCACCCGGACGGTTACCGAGACGGACAACCTGCTGTTCACCGCCTTGACCATGAATCCGCAGCCGCTGCACCTCGACGAGGAGTTCGCACGCGGATCGATGTACGGCCAGCGCATCGTCAACAGCGTGTTCACGCTCGGCCTCGTCGCGGGCATCCACGTGACCGACCTGACCCTGGGGACCACCCTGGGGAATCTCGGTTTCAAGGAGGTGCAGTTCCCGAAGCCCGTGTTCATCGGCGACACTCTCCGCGTGGAGTCGGAGGTGCTCGGCGCCCGGGAGTCAAGAAGCCGGCCAAACGCCGGAATCGTGGATTTTCTGCACCGGGCCATCAACCAGCGGGACGAGGTTGTCTGCGTCCTGACTCGGGCCGCGCTGATGCTCCGGCGGCACGCGCCGTAGTCGGTGCGGCCGCGCGGTTCCGGCGGTCCGCTGCGTCCTGCCGACCGCAGCGTTTCTGGCGCCGTCGACCGTGATCCGGTGGCCGACGGCGCCAGAACGCGTCAGTAACTCTTCGGCAGGCCGAGCTCGTGCACGGCCAGATGGTTCAGGCTCATTTCCCTGCTCACCGGGGCGATCCCGTACAGACGGGTGATACCCCACAGATCCGCCAGGCCGAAATCATGCGACATCCCGTTGCCGCCATGGACCTGGATGGCGGCGTCGAGTGCTTCGGCCGCAGCCTCCGCGGCCGCGTACTTAGCTATCGTCGCTGCCGATCCCTGGTGCTGCCCGGCTACGACGAGGTCGGCGGCGCGGTGCAGGAGAAGCCGCGCCGACTCGAGCGACACCAGGGCCCTGGCAAGTGGATGTGCCACTGCCTGGTGCGCCCCGATCGGCACACCCCAGACCTGGCGCTCGCGCGCATACGCAACCGCCTTGTCCAGGGCGTACCGCCCGATACCCACACACGTCGCGGCCGAGACGATCCGCTCTGGATTGAGGCCGTCGAACGCATGCGCCAGCCCACGGCCGGCGAAGCCGACGAGGTGGTCGTCGCCGAGCCGGACGTCGTCGAAGATAACGGTGAACTGACGCTCAGCGGCCAGCACGTGCGTACGGACAGGCGTGTATGTCACTCCCCGCGCGTCCACCGGCACCATGAACAACGACAGCTGGGCCGCTCCGGCCGGGGACGTTCCAGTACGGGCGACCACCATCATCGCCTCGGCGTCGTCGACTCCGGAGATGTAGTACTTCTGGCCCTGAAGACGCCAGTTCCTGCCGTCGTGGCGGGCGTGGGTGAGAAGGGCGTGGCTGTTGCTGCCCGCGTCCGGCTCGGTGATGGCGAACGCCAGGCGGGACCGACCGGACCCGATGCCTGGCAGCCACCTCCGCCGCTGCTCGACCGTGCCGTGCGCGGCGAGGATGGGGGCACACAACCCCGGCGACACGACCAGTGTCATCAGCGGGCATCCAGCCGCGGCCACCTCCTCGGCCACCGCCATCAGGTCGTGCAGGCGACCGCCGCCGCCGCTGTGCTCCGCGGGCACGTTGACTCCGGCGAATCCGTGCTCTGCGAGGCGCTCCCACAGCGCGAGCGGGAACTGGCCGTCGGCCGCACAATCGGCATACCGACGGTGACCGAACTCATGCGCGATCGCTGACACCGTCGCCCTGAGTGCCCGATCCTCGTCCGGCAGATCCAGCGGCATCACAGGCTCACCCCGGCGTCTCCAACAACGTCGAACATCACTGCGAACTGATTCCTGCACACCACGGCAATCCTCCTCCGAACTGAGGGAAGGTGATCTGTTGACCGTGCCCCCCGACACCCCTAGAGTGTACTAACGAACGTTAGCTTGAAACGTCTCCTACGGAGATCAGATGCCTAAGATCATCGCTCTCATCAAGCGTAAACAATCGCTGACACGTGAGGAGTTCCTGTATTTTTGGCAGGCCGAGCACCCACCTCTGGTGTGGGCCCTTCCCGGCCTGCGGCGCTATGTCCAGAATCCGAGTCTGCCCGCATCACGCACCTGGGCCTATGACGGGGCCGCCGAGCTCTGGTTCGACTCCAAACGGGACGTAGCCACGGCGTTTGCCAGCGAGGCAGCGGAACCGCTGGTCGCACACGAGCGCCTCTTCATCGACGATATCGTGTGGTTTCTCGTCGATGAAGTCGAAGTTAAGCATCCCGCTGCCGCTTCGGCCTCCCCAACAGAGATCGGTGGATGACTCCGGGGTATGGACCAAGGTGGGATCCCGCCCAGCAAACCCCCGAACCACACGGCCACCGAAGCAACGAAGGGAAGACAGTGACCGAGAAGTCAGGAATCGTCCGCACCGTCGCCTTACTCGGACGTAAGGAGGGGATGACGTTCCAGGAATTCGACGACTACTGGCGCAAGGTCCACGCCCCACTCGCGGCGCGTGTTCCCGGCGTGGTCCGCTACATCCAGCGGCATGTGGTGCCGGACCCGGCGACAGGCGAGCCGGACAACGGCTTCGGTATCGACGGGCTCGCAGTGCTCGACTACGAGAGCGTCGAGGCGATGGAGGCCGGCTGGGCCACCAAGTACGGTCAGCGCGCGCTCGACGACGTCCCGAACTTCCTGGGCAAGCACTACGTCCTCACACTCGAGGACGTGGCAGTGGTCGGCGGCGACTACTACTGAGGCGCCTGCCACTGGCGGTCGCCTCCCGCGGAACACGGGCGGGCGTCGAGTAGCAGCGCGGGTGGCCCGGTGGCCTGCATGCGCGGGGGCGCTGATCCCGTTCCCGCGGCGGGTCGGGCTGCCCCACACTCGGATACGTCCGTAGGCGCTGCTGTTGCATCGGCGATGTCCACCTTCGCGTAGCCGCCGATCAGTCATGATCAGAGGATGCGTCGACGTCGTGTCCGTCCACCGGTTCCGACGTCGGAGTTCGCCGGGTTCCGGTTCCCGCCGGAGGTGATCGTGCTGGCAGTGCGGTGGTATCTGCGGTTCGCTCTGTCGTACCGGGACGTCGAGGAGCTCCTCGCCGAACGCGGCCTCGAGGTCGATCACGTCACGATCTACCGGTGGGTGCAGCGCTTTACGCCCCTGCTCGCCGAGGCCGCGCGGCCGTGCCGGCACCGACCCGGCGACAGGTGGTTCATCGACGAGACCTACGTGAAGGTCGCCGGCCTGTGGACCTACCTGTACCGGGCCGTTGACCAGCACGGACAGGTCATCGACGTCCTCGCCAGCACGCGCCGCGACCAAGCCGCCGCCCGCCGGTTCTTCGTCCGGGCACTGTCTCATGGCCGGCGGCCGGTGGAGGTCACCACCGACAAGGCCCCGGTCTACCCGCGGGTCCTGGACGACCTGGTGCCCGAGGCCTGTCACGTCGACGCGGCCCGGAGAACAACCGGATCGAAGCCGATCATGGCCGGCTCAAAGCCCGACTCCAGCCGATGCGCGGCCTGAAACGGCTCCCCTGCGGTTCGCCCTGTCGTACCGGGACGCGGAGGAGCTGCTTGCCGAACGCGGCATCGAGGTCGATCACGTCACCGTCTACCGGTGGGTGCAACAGTCCTGCGAACTACACTTTTTATATGGCAAAGCTGAACGGTCTGCGACTTGGTCTGTACACCTCGACGCATGCCCCGATCATGACAGGCCAGGCATCCAGACAGTCAGACCTCGCCTGTGCAACAGAGCCTGCCGGGGCGGGTGTGCGGTAGACGACCAGGATGCAGTCGCGGTCGTCCATGTGGGCGGGCCAGGTGGCGGTACATCGCCGGGCAAGGGATACCGAAGGCGCCGGTGATCTCATCGATGGTGTTCTCGGCCCGGTAGCCGTTTCATCGGCAGATTAGTAGGGAACGGCAGTACTGGCGGCAATGTGCGGAACCGTGTATATCCGACAGTGCCCGCCGGTCCGGCGGGCCAATGAACGAAGTGCGAAATGGGCAAAGAGGACCCACAGGGCGGCGCCAGAGTCTTCCCGGAGCCTCGCGATACCTGGCGGGCCGAGGCAGACCCCGGGCATGGTGCGCGTGGGATGGCTCAGGTTTTCGCCTCTGGCGGCGAGGTGGGCCAACTGATGTCGGCCATGGACTGGTCCGCCACGCCGCTCGGACCGCTGCGCAGCTGGTGCACCGAGCTGCGGATGGCAGTGAGTATCTGCCTTGAGTCCCGTTTTCCGATGCAGGTACTATGGGGGTCAGACCTCATTCTTATCCAAAATGATGGGCTTGCTCAACATATAGGGGATAAATACCCAGAATGCATCGGTCGACCCTTTCGCGAGGTCTTTCCTGAAGTCATGCCCAGCGTCGGGCCGCTACTCAATCAGGTGATGTCCGGCGGTGGGGCCACCTGGTCGCAGGATATGTCGGTCCTGCTCGACCGGCACGGGTATCTTGAGGAATGCTATTTCACCTTCTCCTTCAGCCCCATTCGGAGAATCCCGACCGCCGAAGTATTGGGGGTACTCACGGCATCACACGAAACGACACGGCACGTGGTGGGCCTGCGGCGACTCTCCTGCCTGCGCGAGATCGCGGGTGTCACCGTCCACGCACAAACCTCCGGGGAAGTGTTCACGAACGCGGTCGGCGCGCTGAGCCATACCTCGGCGGACGTCCCGTACTGTGTGATCCTCCTACGGGATCCTGGCACCCCTCGGCCGGTGCTGCGGCCCGTGGCGACGGCCGGACTGGCCACGGTGCCGGACGTGTTCTCCCGCCCGGGCACGCTCGCCCCCGACGGCCTTCTGCCCGAGTTCGGGGACTCGCTGATCTCCGGCCGGATGCTGATCTCCAGACGGCTCCTCGACCGGCTCGAGCTCCAGCCCATCACCGACGTCCCGTCCGCGAACCGCGCGCTCGTCGTCCCCCTCACCGCAGGAGGAGACGATCCGCCCATCGGGCTCCTCGTGGCCGGGATCAGCGATCGGCTCCCTCTGGACGGTGACTACCGCACCTTCCTCACGTTGGCCGCCACCCAGATCTCCAGCGCCGCGTCGACGGCCCACAGCACCGCCGAGGCCCGCCATCAGTCTCTGCACGACACACTGACCGGACTACCGAACAGGGCCGCGCTGTTCGATCACCTCGGACAGGCCATCGTCGAAGCCCAGGAACACGCACAGCGCCTCGGTTTCCTCTTCGTCGACCTCGACGGATTCAAGACCGTGAACGACTCGCTAGGTCATCAGGCCGGCGATGATCTGCTGTGCGCCGTCGCGAATCGGATCCGCCGGGCCGTCCGTCCCGGCGACTTCGTCGCCAGGCTCGCCGGTGACGAGTTCGCCGTCCTCTGCCAAAACATCACCTCCACAGACGAGATCGAGGCGGTCGCCGACCGAGTTCTCGTGGCTGTCTCGACATTCAGCTCCCACGGGACACAGGCGAGGATTGTGACCGCAAGTATCGGTATCGCCCTGTCCGGTCCCACGACCTCCACTCCCGACGAGCTCGTACGCGCCGCGGACGTCGCCATGTACACAGCCAAACGGCAGGGCCGAGACCGCCACCAGCTCTTCGACGGCGCCACGCTCTAGGAAAAAACATGGTGACCTGCGATGGGAACTCGGCACGCACCGTCAGGAGGCCTGGCCGTCTGGTTCGGGTGCTGATGGTGGTGTGGCGGTGACCTGGTAGCCGAGCGAGGTGAGCTGGCCGATCAGCCGGTGGGCGTGGCGGGCGGGGTCCCGGCGGCGGGTGAAGTAGTCGACTCTGACACCAGGATCCGAAGACACACTCTGATCTGTCACGCTCTGATATTGATATTGAAAGATCGTCGCTAATGTTCTTTTCGCCTTCAAGGCCCTCCCCGCCTCGGACTGACGGCGGTCAACCAGCAATGCACCTGCAGCGGCCGCTCGACGAACGACTCACACAAGCGTTGTCGGGGTGCAGTAGACGCCCGACCAGATGAGGGACCCATGACACTGTTCGCGTTGATCCACGGGGGCGCGAAAGATCTATGAGTGTCTTTGATGGTAACTGGTGCAACGTTCCTCATTATGGTTGTAGATCGTCTGTGCCGGCGGGATGCTGGAAGGGAGGCGATCTTTCATGCCGAAGTTGTTGTATGCCCGCCCTCCCGCGAACGCGGAGGAGGAATGGAGGACCCGGAAGCTGGCCGGATCGCGGCACGCTCCCGGTGACTGGACCATGCGGGCGAAGATGATCGTTGCCAGCTGGGACGGCGAACGCACCAGCACCATCGCCGCCCAGCTGGGCTGCCACATGCAGACCGTGCGCGAACACCTGGCCCGGTTCAACGCCGAGGGCCTCGACGGGCTGGGGGACCGGACTGGAGCCGGCCGCAAACGGCGCATCACCGAACGCCAGCGGGGTCGCCTCATCGCCCTGGCCCGCGCCAACCCCCCGGGCGGGTGCACAGACGGTGACCTATTGGCCCTCGTGCCGGACGGGTGGCCGCAGCGGGCAAGGACTTGGCCGAATGCGCGAAGACAGCCACGCGCCGAGCCCAGATCATCGGAATCGACGGGGAACGGTGGCAGGCGCGTGCTGGGACAGGAATGGATCGAATGACGTGCTGCCCTCGGAGCTGTTCCGGGAGAGTGTCTGTGTCACCCACTGTTCTAGTCGGTCGCGCCGAGGAATTTCCTCGGTCTGGTGCCGGTCGGCATGTGCTGTTCGAGACCGACTTCCCGCACACGACCCGCCTGTTCGGGAACATTCAGGAGACCATATCGGCCGGGCTCGGGCATGTCGAGGCGGGGCGGGGCGGGGCGGAAGATTCTGTGGGAGATCACGGTACGGCTGTACCGGATCAGTGAACCGCCGGCATCGTGGCGGGTAATCGCGGGAGCGGCCAGAGCGGGAGGCGACGACGATCTGCTCGACATCGCGCCGGCCCCGGGGAGGTCACGTTCTAGGATGGCCGTTCCGGCGATGGATCTGCTGGACGAAAGGACGATGATGAGCGAGGACCAGAAGGCAGTATTAGCCGAGCTCCGGGCGCGGACGATGTGGCAGATGCTCGTCGCGTCGGCGGAGCGGGTCCCGAACCGCGCCGCGCTTGTCGCGGCTGACGACGGTGGGAACGTGCAACGGCTGACCTATGCCACGTTGGTCGAGCGGGCGCGGGCGTTGTCCGCCGGCCTGGCGAGTATCGGCGTCCGGCGCGGGGACCGGGTCGTGCTGTGGCTGACGAACACGCCGGAGTGGGTCGTCTCGCACTTCGCCTGCATGCGGATCGGCGCGGTGACGGTACCTGTCAACACTTTCCTGAAGCCGGCCGAGGTCTCCTACGTCATTACCCAGTCCGGTGCCCGTCACGTGATCCTGCTCGACGGCTTCCGGGCTCTGCGGATGCCCGCGATGCTCGCGGAGATCTGCCCGGAGTTCGCGACCGCGGACCTGCCCGGGCACCTGCTCAGCGCCGGGATCCCGGACCTGCGCAACGTGGTGATTTTCCACCGCGGTGGCGGTCGGCACGGCGGGGCCTTTGACCTCGGTGCGCTGGAGGCGCTGGGCCGTGACCCGAGTGCCGCGGATGCCCGGGGGCTTGCCGATCGCCTGGAGCGGCAGGTATTGGGCAGCGACCTGGCGATGGTGAAGTACACGTCCGGCAGCACCGGGTTCCCGAAGGGGGTGATGCTCGAACAAGGCGGCATCGTCGCCAATGCGACGTTGCACTCCCGCCGGATCGGGATCGGCGGCTCGGACGTGTTCTTCAGCATGATGCCGTTCTTCCATGGCGGCGGCAGCATCTGGGGCCTCATGACGATGCTGGTGAACGGCGGCACGCTCGTGTTCACCGAGGCGTTCAACGCCCGCCTCGGCGCGGAGCTGATCGAGTCCGAGCGGGCCACTGTGATGTTCGGGGTGATTCCTGCGGAGGTCGTGCAGGCGGCGATCGAGGACGGGCGCGATCTGTCGTCGCTGCGGATCGCGGCTGTGCCGAACGAGGATGCCCGTCGGGTGATGCCCAATGTCACGTTCACGTTCGTCCCGTTCGGTCTTACGGAGACGTACGGGCCGGCGTCGGTGACGGCTCCGGATGATCCGCCCGACAAGCAGCGCACGACGGGGGGCCGTCCCCTACCGGGTAACGAGGTCCGCGTCGTCGACCCTGTGACCGGCCTCGACGTCCCACCTGGGGCGGTCGGTGAGGCGTGGGTGCGCGGCAACGCCATGCGGGGCTACTGGAACAAGCCCGAGGAGACCGCCCGGGCCCTCGACTCCGACGGCTGGCTGCACAGCGAGGACCTCGTCACGATGGACGCCGACGGCTACATCACCTATGCGGGTCGGCTGAAGCTGATGCTGAAGGTCGGCGGTGAGAACGTCTCGGTGGAGGAGGTCGAGAAGGTCGTCGCCAGCCACGAGGCCGTCGAGTACTGCGGTGCCGTCGGCGTGCCCGACCGGCGCAAGGGCGAGGTGGTGCGGGCCTACGTCGTCGTGCGCCGCGGCCACCATCTCGACGCCGACGCCCTGCGCTCGTGGCTCGAGACCCGGCTCGCGCGGTTCAAGATGCCCAGGGACATCGTGTTCCTCGACGAGCTTCCGCGGTTGGCGAACGGGAAGCTCGACCGGGTCGGCCTGGCCGAGCGCGCAAAAGAAGAGGTGACGGTGTGACCGGTGCGACCGACCTCGCCGATGTGACCGAGGACGCCGTCTTCGCCGCGTTCCCCGCGGTGCTGATCGACCGGGACAACATCGAGCACTACCGGGGCCTACTGGCGCGAAAGCTACTGATCAATCGTTGCTCGGCCTGCGGCTACTGGGTGTACCCACACCGCCCGCTGTGCCCGAAGTGCTGGTCGTGGGACATCGTGCCCACCGAGGTGAGCGGCGAGGGCTCCGTGTTCCTCTGCACGCTGATCCACCAGGAGCGGGATCCGAACGCCGCACTGTCGGAGCCGGTGCCGGCCGCCGCCGTGGAGCTCGTCGAACAGCCGGGGTTGCGTTATCTGGCGCCGATCGTGAACTGCCCGCTCGAGGCGATCCGGCTCGACATGCCGGTGCGCCTGACGTGGGTGGATCGCGACGGGCTGGCGTGGCCGGCGTTCGAGCCGGCGGGCCCGATCGAGGACAGGAGATAGCAATGGCGCGCAACCCGTTGAAGGACAGCCTGGCCGTGGTGGGTGTCGGGTCGACGCCCTACGGCCGTGACCTGAAGCGCACCGAACTGTCCCTCGCCCTCGAGGCGGCCGTCGGCGCCATCGAGGACGCCGGCATCGACCGGCAGGAGATCGACGGTGTCTGCGGCACGGGCATGGACCCGCTGTCCATGGGCGGAGCCGGGTTCCTGACGCTGCAGGGCGCGCTCGGAATCGAGAAGACCACCTGGCAGAAGAACGGGTGGCTCGGGTCGTGCTTCGTCTATGCGGCCGAAGCGGTGTTCTCCGGCCTGTGCGACGCGGTCCTGGTGGTACAGGCCTACACCCGCAGACCCGAGATGTCGCGGTCCGCCGCGAACGACCCGTTCCGCCTCCGGGCGGCGCAACTGCGCGCGGCGAGCCACGCGCCCATAGGCCGGGACGACTTCGCTCGCCGCTGGCTGCACTCCGGTGAGCCGTATGCCGCCTGGATGGCGCGCTACCTGCATGACTACGGAGCGACGAAGGACGTCTTCGCCCGCATTGCCGTGAACAACCGCACCCACGCGACGAAGAACCCCAATGCAGCCATGCGAACCCCGATCACGATGGAGGACTACCACGCCTCTCGCGTGATCTGGGAGCCCATGCAGATGCTCGACATGGACGTGCCCGTCGACTGCGCGGAGGCGCTGATCATCACGACGGCCGAGCGGGCGAGGGATCTGCGCCACAAGCCTGTGTACGTCCACGCCATGTCGCTGGGCGGTTCACGGGTCGGGGAGTACTACGACAACAGCCTGGGTTGGACCGAGAACGCTCTGTGGACCTCCCTGGCCGGCCTGTGGGAGCGCAGCGACCTGACCGTCAACGACCTCGACCTCTTCTTCCCCTACGACGGCTACACCATCGACACCGTGGGGTGCATCGAGGCAGCCGGGTTCTGCAAGCCGGGCGAGGCCGGCGACCTGCTCGCATCGTCGTGGGACGCGGAGGCGCACATCCTTCGCCTCGGCGGGCACACACTCGTCACGACCAACGGGGGTGGGCTGTCGCAGGGACGGGCGGGGGGTTTCAACTTCTACACCGAGGCGGTGCGACAGCTGCGGGGCACCGAGGGTGAACGTCAGGTTCCCGGTGCCAGGACGGCGCTGCTCTGCCCCGGCGCCAGCTTCTTCCACGATCCCGCGTCGGTCATGTTGCGCACAGACTGAGCGGAGTAGTCGAGCGAGCGGAGTGGTCCCGCGAGGAACGAGCGGGGCCGCGAAGCGAGTGAGCGACGGAGCACAGCAGGGAAACGGAGCACAGCGATGGAGACCCGCACGCTCGTCAGCTTCGACATCGACGGCACCCTGAAGACGGGCGACCCGGCCGGGCCGCTCCGACTGGCCTTCGTGCGGTGGGCCCAGGCACAGGGCTACGTGATCGGTAGCTGCTCCGACCGCACCCTCGGCGAGCAGCCGGTGATGTGGGAGCGCGCCGGGATCGTCCCCGACTTCGTCAGCCGCAAGCACGAGCTCGCGGGGGTCCGAGCGGCCTTCGGCTGCCGGCGGTTCGTGCACATCGGCGACACCCACGTCGACAGGCACTTCGCCGAACGGGCCGACTTCGAGTTCATCTTCGTGCTCGACCTCGCTCGTCGGCTCGCCGGCTCCTCGGCCCGCCGGGGGTCTCGCCCTCCGGCAGCCCGAGGGCCGGCCACGCGAACCGCACGACGTGCGCCCTCGCCGCCGCCCGCTGCTGGAAGTGGGCCTCGTGCCGATCCGCGGCGGCGCTGACGAGGGCGTACAGGCTGTTCGCGTCGGCCTCCGGGGTCGGTGAGCGCAGAAGACCTGCCTCGTGGCCCGCGCGCAGTGCGCCGACGAGCGGCTGGCAGAAGATCCGTCGCATGTCCTGTAGCACGTCGGCCAGCGGGTAGGAGCCGCGAACGGCGGGGGACGAGAACAGCGCCACGCGGGCGGCCCGCCGGGGCTCGTAGAAGACGTCGAGGAATCGCTCCAGCCAGGCCTCGATCGCGGCGACCGGATCGGAGGCCGCGGCCACGGCGCGCTCCAGCGAACGCGCCACCGCCGCGGCGTCGCGTTCGAGGAGGGCCAGCAGCAAGGCCTCCTTCGACTCGAAGTGGCGGTAGAACGACCGGGTCGACAGCCCGGCGTCGGCGAGGATCTCGCCGACGGACGTCTGGGCGTAGCCGTTGAGCGCCATGAGCCGCATCGCCGCGTCCATGATCATGCCCCGCTCCGTGTCGGCGTCGAAACGGCGGGGCCGCCCAACCCGTGGTGTCGTCGCGGGGGTCGGCTCGGTCACAGCTCCCTCCAGGGTCACCTGTCACTCTAATTTGAAAACGAGTCTTGCATATTGACGAGTTGTCTCCCTAGGCTGGGAACGACCCTGAAGAGGTTCTGATGACATCTCGGATCCAGGACGGCTCGCCATGAACACACTGGGCGCACACCCGGCATCCGCCACGCCGGCCCGCCGACCGGGCTCGGTGCGACGGACCACCACCCACGACTCCCTACGGCCGGACGGGCTGCTTGGACCGGTCACCGTCGTGGCGCGGGGGCGCGATCTGCGCACCGCGCTCGACGGCGCAAGCACCATCCTCGGCACGGCGCGCCTCGATCTCCAGGTGGACCACCCGGAGCGGCTCGTCCGCCGGATCACCGGCGACCCGTCCCATCCGGGTCTGGCGGCGCTCGTCGGTATGGCGGCGTCCGCCGGCTTCCGGAAGGCCGTCGATGACGCCATGCCTGGCGAGCGAGTGTCGCGCTCCGTGCGGTTCCAGCTCCTCGACGACCTGCCGACGGCTCTGCTCGTGGGCGGCTACGCGGTGCAGGTCGGCGGTGCGGTCCGGTCTCGTCCGAAGCTCACGCTGCAGCACCCGGACCTGTGCGCCGGGTGGGTGGCGGGAGGCACGCTCGTGTCGGGGTTCGCCGGGACAGGGATGCCACCCACCCACACCGGTCCCGAGGCGCCCTCCGTCGAGTCCACCGACGACCCGCTCGGCTGGCACGCGTTCGACTCGCTCCCGCCGCACGGGATGCGCCGACGTCGCCGGCTCGACGTGTGGAAGGACGGCGAGGTCGCCCTGGTGGAGTGCTTCTTCCGCGACAGCCACATGGACGGCGACGGCGTCGAGACGATCGTGCACGAGTACACGGTCCACGCCACATTCGACCCCTCGACGCGGCAGTTCCTGTCGGGTGAGGCCGACATCGGCGCCCTCCCGTGGCCGGAGTGCCCCAACGCGGCGGCGAGCGCCGCCCGCCTGGCAGGCGCGCCGGCCGAGGGCCTGCGTGGCTGGGTGCGCGACACCTTCGTCGGCCCGTCCACCTGCACACACCTCAACGACACCCTGCGCTCACTCGAGGACGTGAGTGCCCTGGTGGAACGAGTGGACGAGGGGAGAAGCCGACCGTCCGATGACCACCACGAACCGTACGGCAACCGGTAGGTGTCGACGACGAGGTTGCGACCCGTCGTCGACGAGAAGGAGGTAGGAACCGTGGCAAAGATCTGGGCCAACTCGGGTGACTCACACCTTGTCGAGCCGGACGATCTTTTCGAAAAGAGCTTGCCCGGGTCCCTCGCGGCGCGGATGCCGCGCAGCGTCAAGGACTCCGACGGCGGCTGGGAGACGATCCACGTTGACGGGCAGGAGTTCCGGCGCCGCCTGCCCCGGCCGGGCCGGCAGCTCACCGACGAGAACGGCCACACCGTTCCCGAGCGGGCGCCCGGCGCGAACGACAAGGAGATGCGCCTGCTCGACCTGGACTCCGAAGGCATCTGGGCCGAGCTCATCTATCCCTCTCTGGGGATGTGGACCTCGTCAATCCGTGACCCGGAGCTGCTCGCCGCGGGCGCCCAGGCGATCAACGACTGGGCGATCGAGTACCAGCGGTTCTCGCCCCGCTACATCTGCGCGGCGACGATCCCCTTCCTCACCGTCTCCACCGCCGTGGCCGAGGTCGAGCGGGCCGCCGGGCTCGGCTACCACGCCGCGTCCCTGCCGGTCACGCCACTCGTCGACGGGGACGACTGGCATCGCGAGTCGTGGGAGCCGCTGTGGGCCGCCCTCGCGGAGACGGGTCTCGTGATCGCGTTCCACATCGGCAGCGAGCCCCACGACGCGTCCACCCGCAACGGCGTCTACTACCGCGGCCCCGGCGGCGCGCTCCTGAACTACCTGGAGACGACCTACGGCGGCCAGCGGGCGGTGGCCAAACTGATCGCCGGTGGCGTGTTCGACCGGCACCCGTCCTTGCGCGCAATCGTGTCCGAGGGCGGAGCGACCTGGGGGCCGTTCATCGCCGACCGGCTCGACGAGGCGTACCGGCAGCACGCGTCGGCCGTCAGTCCCCGCCTGCGACGGCTCCCCAGCGAGTACCTGTACGAGAACGTCTACGCCTCCTTCCAACACGACCGCTCGGCCGTCGCCGCGGTGACGGCCATGGGCTGGCGCAACGTGTGCTGGGGCAGCGACTACCCGCACATCGAAGGCACCTTCGGCCACACCCAGAAGACACTCCAGGAGCTCGTCGGCGACCTCGACCCCGCCACCCGGCACCGCATCACCCAGGGCGCCTTCCAGGAGCTGTTCCCTCACGTGCCGCCCGCTCCGGACGGCGGGTCATCGCTTGACCCCCTGTTCGATGCAGCGGCGAGGTGACGCCACCCAGCGGGAAACCCAGGCGATCGGCGGTCGATCGTGGTCACTTATCATTTCCAGCGCACCCGCGCGAAACTCGATTGGCGAGTCCCTGGTCGTGGCCACCCAACAGGTCGCGGGTGGAGCCAAGGGGATGCGCTGCCCGGGTTGATGAGCACGGCCAACCGGAAGGATGAGCCACGCGCATGAACCGAAGGTGCAGGGAAAGTCGCACGTTATCCCAAAGCGGCTGGTGTGGGAGGCGTGACTGAAAGTCAAGGGCAATGGGGGAGCGGCCGGCCCGGTGGGGTGACGGTAGCGCAGTTCGAGGCCAACCTGTGGGGCTCCAGAACCCGGATTTGGGCGGTGACCTGCGTGTTTGCCTGCCGGACGGGGCCCGCCCCGGGCAGGCTGGATGGTCATGGTGTGGTCGCTGCTCCACGCCCTGACACGCAACGCTCTCGGACTGACGTTGCTCCGCGTGCGTGGCGACACCGCGAAAGACGTGGAGCTCCTCGTCCTGCGACACCAGGTGGCGGTGCTGCGACGGCAGGTGAACCGCCCGACACTGGAACCGGCGGATCGGATGATCCTCGCAGCCCTGTCCCGGCTGCTACCCCGGGCCCGGTGGGGTTCGTTCTTCGTCACCCCCGCCACCGTGCTGCGCTGGCACCGCGACCTCCTCGCCCGAAAATGGACCTACCCACGCAAGACCTCTGGGCGGCCGCCGGTCCGCCGGGAGATCCGCGAGCTGGTTCTGCGCCTCGCGTGGGAGAACCCGACCTGGGGCCACCGCAGGATCCACGGCGAACTGATCGGGTTGGGCTACCCGGTCGGGGTCGCCACCGTCTGGCGGATCCTGCACCGCGCCGGCGTCGACCCCGCACCCCGGCGGGCTGACGCCTCCTGACGGACGTTCCTGCGCGCGCAGGCGTCCGGCCTGCTGGCCTGCTGGCCTGCGACTTCTTCACGGTGGATACCGTGTTCCTGCAACGGATCTACGTGTTCTTCGTCGTCGAGCACGCCACCGCCGAGTCCACCTCCTCGGGGTCACCAAGCATCCGACCGCGGCCTGGGTAACCCAGCAGGCACGAAACCTGCTGATGAATCTCGAGGAGCGCAGCCACCGGTTCCAGTTCCTCATCCGTGACCGCGACACGAAATTCACGGCTTCCTTCGATGCCGTCTTCACCGCAGCCGGCATCGACGTGATGCGCACACCACCACAGTCGCCGAAAGCGAACGCGATCGCGGAACGCTGGGTAGGCACCGCCCACCGCGAATGCACCGACAGACTACTAATCGTCTCCGAACGGCACCTGACATCGGTCCTCGACAGCTACGCGAAGCATTTCAACACCCACCGACCCCACCGCTCCCTCGGCCAGCACCCACCCGACTCGCCACCCGTGGTCACCCCGACGCCGGATTCCACCATCCGTCGCACACGCATCCTCGACGGCATGATCAACGAATATCGCAACGCCGCCTAACCACTTGCGCGGAAGATCCCGTCAACCGCAAAAGACCAGCTCACAGGCAGAATCGGGGTTCTGGAGCCCCACAGGCGACCTGCTCACCGACGCCAAGGTCCGCGCGGCGCGGCTGCACGACGCGCGCCACACCGCGGCGACCATGCTGCTCGTGCTGAAGGTGCCCACCCGTGCCGTCATGGACGTCATGGGCTGGTCGCAGGCGAGCATGGCCAAGAGGTACCAGCACGTGCCCACCGAGGTTCTGACCGGCATCGCCGATCTGGTCGGCGGACTGCTCTGGCAGACCATGCAGCAGGAGCGTGACGACGGCGACGACGGACCCGCCGGAGCGCTCTCGCCAACGGGGTAACAGGTACAAACGAGACCAGGACTGAGACCACAAAGCCCGCCAAGATCCTTGGCGGGCTTTACTCTGCCTGGTACTGAAGGTGGGCAGGGGCGGGGTCGAACCGCCGACCTTCCGCTTTTCAGGTCAAAACGCCTAAACGCTATGCTGACCTGCGTTTTCCCACGACCTCGATGAGCGTAACCGCGACAGGCGGATTGTCTTCGATTCCACAGTAGCACCCGGCTCACCCAGCAGGCGAGGGGTGGGGGGCCTCTCGCCAGGCCGGATCGGTCGCTGGCCATGTGCGAGCAGGCGGCCGCCCGCTTCCGCGGATCTCGGCGCGTGTCGCCGACTGTCGAACCACGGGTCGGCCTGCCCCGAGGTCGGAGGTAGATCTCCCGCGCGGAGCTTGAGGCGCCGCCGCGCTCGACGTCCTCGAGTCTCGTACCGAGGACGACCTCCGAGTATCCACGCAGAGGCATGACTCCTCGCCTAGCGATGCCACACGGCGACCTCTACTGCCGAGCCAGCGCCGGCCGACATACGCGGAGGGCAGTAAGCAAGGCGGGTAGATCAGCCGAACCCCAAGGTCCCCTACCAGCCCTCTCGGTATGCGCCGGCGATCGCCCGATCTGCCGCAGGCCACGACGCAACACCTAGATGCAAAACTTGACTCATAGTCCCTCGACTCATAGTCCTAGGAGCAAGAGCATTTAGGACAAATGAGATCGTCTGGATCACCCCAAGCGGAGCGCTGGAAGCGTGACTTCGGCGCGCGCCTACGCGAGCTCAGAAAAACGTCCGGCATCTCACAGCTGGCGCTTGCGCACATGGCCGAGCTAGATCCAACCTACATCTCAGCTGTCGAGCAGGGCCGACGCAATGTGAGTCTGGTCAACATTCACGCTCTCGCTGCAGCTCTCCATACATCACCACGGGATTTCTTCACGGGAGCACAGCCCGAGCCATCAGATCTCCCGGACAGACCTTGATCGGCCACTCAGCACCGGCTGAGCGGCCGGTCCATGAAGCTCTGTCCGCCGCATTGGCTGGACTCTCAGCGAGCCAACTGTCTTTGATTGCATCCATCGCTCAAGCGTTGCAAGTCCCAGCAGAATCCTCCATCGGCCCTCATACGGACATCGTCGACGATGTCTTCAGCGAGACGATGTCGAATCTCCTCACCGTGCATCATGCGCTTCATGAGGAGCCACTGAACAAGAAATCTTTCGAATATCTCTTCAAGCAATGCCTCACGGCGACAGGACATGCTGCGGCCTTAAATTCCCGACCGGGCGACTCTGCCTGGGACGTTGAAGGGGCGGGATATCGATGGTCCCTCAAAACGGAGGCCGCGAGAGGCATCAGCGCAAAGGCAATCAAGATAGAGAAGCTGATGGAGGCGAGGTGGGTCCGGGAAGCAACCACCTCCGAGAAATGTGCCGATGCCGTGCGGACAGTCCTCCCCCGGCACATGGAGCATTACCAGCGGATTCTAATTCTCCGCGCCTTCGATATGGGAGACGGATACTCCTACTTCCTCGAGGAGATTCCGGTAGAGCTACTTGTACGGAAATTCTCCTCGACCCTGCCAGTAGATATCGAGAAGAAGGGGAGGTCGATTAGTTACGGAGCGGATTATTTTGACGATCGCGGGATCAAGATTTTTCGTATGCTACTCGATTCCAGCGTCGAGAAGGTTCGCCTATGGTTCCAGGCGGACCATGCCATCCACCATGGCTCCTGGCGGATCAGAGTCACCGATGTCCAAGAGGTTCAGCAGGAGTCGATGGCCATCTGAGCGCCGCGCCGCACCAGATCTTCCACACGCAGCGAAGTCTCAGGAAGGACTATCTGTTCCATCTCGGGCCTGTTACCCGACAGCATCCAGGCGGCAAGAGATGCCAGCTGATAAGAAACTATCGGCGGCACCGCATCACCCACCTGACGATACAGATTTTTCCTGCTGCCCCCAGTAAATTTGTAGGTCCGAGGAAATCCCTGCAAGACAGCTAGTTCCCGCACGGTGCACTGACGATCCTGCTCGGGATGGGCGTATCGCCCATTCCCTATGTGCGAACATTCGCGCTTTATGGTAGGCGCCGGGCGATCCCAGGACATTCGCCCATAGACGTCACGGTAACTGTTGAGGCGCCCCCGCTCTACAGCTGTCCACATCGATGGAATCAAGAATTTCTGCTTGCTCTTGTCTCGGAAAAGATCCGGCCAACTACCTCCGTCTCTCGGTATGGCTTGAAGCCGCTCCAACGATTCGCCGGCCAGGAGTGTACTAGTGTGCGCGCTGTCATCAGGATGCGTCTCCCCCGAGACGACATGCGGAAGAGCGCCGATGGCACGTCGCACCGTTGTCGCCGCGGGTTCAGCTCTCCAATCGCCCCAAAGGTCGTCCATCGTGTAGAGCGGAAGATCTTTCTTCGCCGCGATGATCAATGCTCGTTCTCTAATCTGCGGCAGACCGAACCGGTCAAGCCGGTGGACATCTGCATGCACTTTGTACCCAAGTTCCTCCAAACGCCCGCGAAGGGTAAGGTAATGGGACCGAAAATTACCGTTGATGAGCTGCGGAACATTCTCCATGAAGAGCAGCTGGGGATTTAGGGCTTCGACGAACTCGGCGACCCTCGCGACCAGCCCGTTTCGGGGGTCGTCTGCCACATAGTTTGTGTGTACCGCTCTAGAGAATCCTGTGCATGGAGGACAGGCCAGAAGAACTTTTAGATCGCTGGATCTTCCCTCGAACCAGCCAGAGGCGACAACACTCGCGTCTACCTTCGACAGATCTACAGCCAAAGGGCGAACCTTCATATTTGCTTCATAAGTCGAATTACAGCCGATGGCTCCATGGCCGGTACTCGGCTTGCCGATCTCGGCATCTGCGGCACCGATAATATCAAACGCGGGGTGGGCGCAGAATCCGTAACTCATTCCCCCTCCACCCGAGAAAAGATCCGCAACGTCTCCGAGGTACTCCGTCACGCGACCTCCATAGGTTTCGTCCTGCCGTCAGCACAGCGCAGGAGATGTCCGGCCTCCTAGCAGGCCAGATCTATCGTATCGTCGACCTGGCGCGGCCCTGATAGACGGATATTTTGTGTCTCCAGCGAGTCTCCTCACGGACAAGATCCACAGATGCGGTCACGCGCCGAGCGGACGTTGCCTCGGGCTGCAGTCTCTGTCTGGCCCGTATCCGGATCCGATGGCAAACCCGAGTGTCCAGGGCCGCACCGGAGTTGCCCGAGGTAGTCGCTACGAGCCGATGAAGGAGACCGCCAGGGCATGTGTGGGCAGCGTCTCCTCCGTATCGACACACCGGTTCCAGCGGACCGCCTGCGCGATCACCTCTGGTGGAAACCTGAAATCCCCCGAACCCTGAGACCGGGACCAGCGAACGAGAGCGGCAGCGATCCGCCAGCCACTCATACTTCGGCTCCGATACGGACCACGGCCTCGGCTCGTGCAACAGCCCCGTCTCCAGCCCTAGCCTCCATTTCTATGATCTTTTTGCTTACCCGTTCGGCGAGGAGACTGGGCACGGCGTTTCCTACTTGGAGCGCCATGGCCTCGACCCCTCCTCGGAGCTGAGCATCCGGCGGGAACGTCTGTAGCAGCATCGCCTCACGCAGGGTGATGGCTCTATTCTGCTCGGGATGCGCGAAGCGACCGCGAGTGACGTTCGTACAGCCGGACGTCAGCGTCGGCGCAACCCGGTCCCACCACATACGCCCGTAGATATCGTAATGGCCGTTGTGATCTCTATGGCACCTTAGGACGAGCTCGTCGGGGAGGTCAGCGCGTCCCCCTCCTTCAGGGATGGCTGCAAGTCGACGCAGGGCGAGCGGACTGTGGCGGCGAGCGCGATGGAACGGGTCGTCCGGGTCAGTCTCGCCGGAGTCGAGCGGCCTTAGAGCGGAGATGGCATCGCGTACGGTGGTGAACGAGTCGAGGCCGTCGCCGCCGTGTTCGCTGTGGGTCGGCTCGGGAAGTTCGGGATCGGTTACACGGCTGCCGATCACGAGAACCCGGCGACGCCTTTGAGGTACGCCATACTCTGCGGCATCGACCACGCGCCAGGTTAAACTATAGCCTAGATCGGCGAGCTTCTGCTGAAAGCTGATGAAGTACTTTTCCCAGCGTCCCTCGACCAGGCCGGGGACGTTCTCGAAAGCGAGGTGTCGGGGTTTAATCTCTTCCACGATCCTTAGATACTCGAAGATCAGGGAGTTACGACGGATGTCTTCATAGCTCGCGCTGGATCCTCGGCGTAGAATCGTAAAACTCTGGCAGGGTGGACAGCCAAAAAGTAGGGTCACCCGTCCCGGCTCGACCCCGGACGCCCGCATATCCTCCAGCGATATATCCCGGATATCTTTGACCATGGGAGGAGAGCCAACATTGAGGGCGAAGGCCTCCGCGGCGAATTTGTCGATCTCCACTGCGGCGACGGTCTCAAAACCTGCTTCCTTGAAGCCCATGGAGCCTCCGCCACAGCCAGCGAAGAGATCCACGAGAGTATGCATAGTATCCTTCCGTTTCGCGTTCGCCAAACATGTCCCGCCGACAATACTATCGCCCGATCATAGGCGAGGGCGTAGTCCAACAGAAAGGATCATCGACCGTGTCGGCGCGTTGCGCCTACGGCGATGCCACGTCGAGTGGTTGGAGAGTGAGATCCGGTGGCCATCCGGCTTTACACCGTGCCGGGCGCGCGACGCCCAGTCGCCATTAGTAGCCGAATGTAGTTGCCGACGGAGGCTCGAGCTCGCCCCGAAACCGAGCCGGCGGAGCCGGCGGTGCGATTACCCCTCTCTTTCCGGCTATTAATTCGGCGACGAGCATCGAGGCGAAGGCGGGAAAGTGCAGCCGACTTCCAGGGGCGTCTCGCCACGACGAGCCGCGCGACAACACCCAGTCCGATGGTAGGCGACATTCGTGATTGAGGTCGCCCGTTCGTCGGAACGGCGGAACCGGCCCGATGCCCCCTGGATGGCGCAGCCCAAGGGCGCGGATCACCGACCTTAAGGCGAACTCCGGCCCCGCGTTGCATGACCTGATTCGCGCGCATTGCTTCGCAGACGCCCGTCGATACGCTCCATGGCACCCCTCGCATGGTCAAGCTACGACCATGCCGACCCCAAGGCCGACGTTGCCCCGACTTGTTCCCGGTCGCCCAACTGAACCATCCAACCGTCCGCGTCCGGACGCGGATGGCCCGAGATACCCGATGTGCTCGGGTTGTGGCTCATTTACACCAGTCGGGGCCGGCGAACGAACGAAGACGAGGCGGTGCCTCGGCCCTCTGGTCCCGAGCCCCGGCGTCCGGAGGGGGCGGGTTGCATGACTGCCTCGAATCAGGAAATGAGCGACCCAGGCCAGGCTGGGGGCAGCTTGCTCCATGTCAACCACTTGCGTCCTGGCCCTCGCCTTGCAAATGGCCCGCTTGTAGACGCAGGCGCGATCTTCGTTCAAGAACCGCGACCGCAACGCGTTGCGCGGCTTCGCCCGGGCTCTCGTGCTCCCACACGCGAACGACATGCCAACCGGCCTCTTCCAGTAGGCGACTTGTCTGCTCGTCGCGCTCGCGGTTCGCGCGGACCTTCGTAGCCCAGTAGTCGGCGTTCGTCTTCGCCGCGGTGTGATGTTCGGGGCAACCATGCCAGAAGCAGCCGTCGAGGAACACGACCACCCGGGCGCGGGGGAACACTAGATCTCCCGTTCGGCGCAGACCAGGGATCGGTCTCACGCTGACGCGGTAGCGAAGACCGAGCCGGTGGACCGCCGACCGCAGCGCCAACTCCGGCCTCGTGTCGCGTGACTTGTTCGATCGCATCGACGCCCGCACCCGCGGCGACGATGCCCACGACGTCGTCGGGCGACTCATGGCTCTGAGCTTAACGAGCTGTCTCGTGACCCGGATGCTGTGCGGGCCCCGAGGCTGCCTGGTGGATCAGGTCGGGGGGCAGGTCATCTTCACTGCGGACCATCAGTGGAGCTTCTCGTTCACCGGGTCGGCCCCGCCCGAGTTCAGCCGGCTCGTCCGCCTCGTCGCCCAACCCGGCGGTGACGGGATCGCCGCCGGCGGGCCAGGCCGGCACTGGGCACCGTCCCTGCCCGACCGTACGTTGCTGTCGCCGCGCACTGGCGGGATTGCGTGATCGTTCACGCGAGGAACAGGCCCTCTTCTGCGGCTGTCCGGTGGTGTTGTCGGTCAGCCGGCCCGGCTGATGCCGTAGAGGTGGACGATCCCGGCGGCGGTAGTCACGCAAGATCTCCCAGGTCTTCATCCGGTGAGGGTGCTCGACATCTGCCCGG
>NZ_UBIZ01000202.1:0-6301 GCF_900465275.1 Parafrankia sp. Ea1.12
GGGTGGGCACTGCCGTGGCCTTAGCGGTACCCCGCGAACGCAATGGTCAGGAATGTGCCGGTGCCGCGGCGGCGGCCTGGTGCAGCGCGTCCTCGATGCGGGCCTGCACGGCCCGCACGACCCCCGGATGCAGCCCGAGCGGCTGGGTGACCGTCCAGCTCGTCCCGGGGTGGTCCGTCTGCGCTGCCGCCAGAGCGTCCGGGATGTCGCGGCTGGTGTGGTTCCCGTCGAACAGGAAGAAGGGATGCGCCACGATCTCCGAGCAGCCGGTGCGGACCAGCGCGGCGTAGCCCTCCGCGATGTCCGGGCGGGCGATCTCGAGGAAGGCCGGTTCCACCGCGTCCCAGGCGGGGGGCGTGCCGGTCGGCACGCCGCCGCCGCTCCCGTCGCCGGGGGCTGGGGCTGGGCTGTCGGTGTCGGCACCGGCCAGCGTGCGCGCGAGCTCGACGACCGTGGCGTTCGCCTCCGCCCGCCGCGAGCCGTGTCCGATCACCAGGAGACCGCGCATGCTCTCTAGTCTGCAACCAGCGGCGGGCGGCGCGTCGCCGGGCGGGCGCGTCGCCGGGCGGGCGCGTCGCCGGGCGGTTCCGGCCCGCCGCGGCGCGGCGGCGCGGGCCCGGCTCTGATGCTGGGGTGGCTCTGTTCCTGGCGGCTGATCGGAGGCCCGGCTCGGCTTCTTGCCCTGAGGAGTCCTTCTCGCCGTTTGGTTTCTTCCTCGCCGTTTCGGGTGTCGATGGCAGCGGATTCCACCTCATTAGGGCGAGATGGAAACGAAAGGGCGAGCAGGCCGCCCGGCCCTTTGGGAGTTCTGTCCGATAGATAGCGATCTGTCCTGGTCGTGTGGTCTGGGATCGCAGTGGCCCTCGGGGTTGGAGATCGCCGGGCCCGGTGGCCCGGCTCGCGGGCTGGGTGCTGTTACGGCGGGCGGCCGTCGGAAGACGGACAGCATACGGTCATCCGACGCTGCGCGGGTTACCGTCGCGAGCGACGGCCGCCCGGCGCGACCCGGACCGCCGGCCTGTCGCCGGCGCGGCCGAGGCGTGATGATGGGGTGTCCGCGGGTTCCCGCGGGATCGAGGGTGGCGGCACGTCGCGGTGGCGCCCGAGACGAGCGGGAGACCAGTGGCGGACCGATCGGCACGCCGGACGCGGGGTGCCCCCCTGCAGCCGGGTGATCCGACGTTGATCGGGCGCTACGAGGTCGTCGGCCGGCTGGGCGCCGGCGGCATGGGCACCGTCTTCCTGGCCCTCGACCAGAGCAGCCGGCACGTAGCGATCAAGGTGATCCGCTCGGATCTCGCGGTGGATCCGGAGTTCCGGGAGCGGTTCGCCGACGAGGTCGCCGCCGCCCGCCGGGTGGCCCCCTTCTGCACCGCGCAGGTCCTCGACGCCGACCCGCACGCCCGCCGTCCCTACCTGGTCACCGAGTTCATCGACGGTGCCCGGCTCGACGAGGTCGTCGCCGAGTCCGGGGCGCTGCCGCTGTCCACCCTGCAGGGGGTCGCCGTCGGGGTGGCCTCCGCGCTGACCGCGATCCACGGCGCCGGGATCGTGCACCGTGACCTCAAGCCCAGCAACGTGCTGCTGTCGTACTCCGGCCCCCGGGTGATCGACTTCGGGATCGCGCGGGCGCTCGACGCGGCGGGCGGGCGCACCCAGTCCGGGCTGGTCCTGGGCTCGGCCGGGTGGATGGCCCCGGAACAGATGGAGGGCACGGCGCCGGTGGGCCCGGCGACCGACGTCTTCGCCTGGGGCCTCCTTGTCGCCTACGCCGCGGGCGGGAGCCACCCCTACGGCGACGGCACCTATCTCGAGATGTCGGAGCGGATCCTCACCGGCCAGCCCGACCTGCGGCCCGTCCCGGCACAGCTGCGCGACGTCGTCGCCGCGGCGCTGCGACGCGACCAGCGGGTGCGGCCGTCCGCCGAGCAGATCCTGCTGAACCTGCTCGGTGACCGTGGCCGGAGCGGCAACACGCGCGCCGTGGCCAGTGAGGTCCTCGACGGCACCTGGCCACGCGGCCGGTCCGCCGCCGCGGCGGCCGCCGGCGCGGGCGGCGCGGGCGACACCTTCGGCGCGGCAGGTGCCGCCGGAGCCGCCGGAGCCGGTGGTGGGCCCGCGGCGACCCGTGTGGCGGGCGGGACGGCCGGCGCGGGCCAGGCCCCCGGCCGACCGGCCCGGACCCGCGTCGCCGGCCCCGCGGACGTCAGTAGCCGCTGGTGGGAGGGCCCGCCGGCGCCTGCCTCGGGCCGGCCGGGCGACGGTGCGGCCCCGGGCGGGTTGCCCGGTGCCCGCCCGGCATCCCCGCCGGTGCCGGGCGGGCAGCAACCCGCCCGCCGCCGCCGCAAGGGCGGATTCGTCCAGTACGGGGACGAGCCCGAAGCCGCCCGACCGGACGGGCGGTACTCGGCAGGTGCGGCCGGCGCGGCTGGAGCCGGCGCGGCGGCGGCCGGTGCCGGCGCGGCCGGTCCGCCGCAGGCCCAGGGCGGCGGCGCGCGGCCGGCGAGTGCCAGGCCGGCTCCCCGTGGATACGCACCCGCCGCGCCACCCCCGCCCGCGCCTCGCCCGGCGCCGCGACCGGCTCCCCGGCCGGCGCCCTCGCCCGCTCCGGCGCCGGCGCCGTACTACGGCGACGCGCACCGCCCGGCACCCCCCGCGCCGGCGCCGTACGCGCCGAGCCGCCGGCCGCGCCGGCGGTGGCGCCTGCGGATCCCGTTCAAGAAGACGATCATCTTCGTGGCGCTCGTGCTGCTCCTGCTGTCGGCGGCCGACCAGATCGCCACGATGGTGGACGACCAGCGCCAGCGGCTCTGGGACAGAGTCGTCAGCACATTCCGGGACGACATCGGCGGCCGGATCGACGACCTGTGGGGCAAGACCGACAACCTGCGTGACCAGACCCCTGACCTGGGCGACCAGGTTCCCAACCTGCCCACCCAGCTGCCCGGCGGGCTCGGGAACCAGAACGGCTGAACCGTGCTGGCGCGGGCCCGGGCCGGCCACGCTTCGCGGCCGCGTGGAGGTCGGCGGCATGAAACAGGCCCGACACAGGTACACCGTCGTCATGGCGAACTTCAGCAGCAAGGTCCAGGAGATGCTCCACAGCCCGAAGGCCCGCCAGATGGTCGACAAGGCGCGGGCCGCGGCGAACAAGCCGGAGAACCGCGACAAGATCCGACAGCTGTCCAGCAAGCTCACCAGCCGCGGCCGTAGCGGGCAGGGTACCGGCCATGACGCCCGTGTCGGGCCGGACAACATGCACTCCGACGTGCACCGTTCCGACTTCGGCGGCCAGAACGGCGCCGGGCCTTCCGGCCCGGGAACGACCGGTGCGGGCGGGCCCGGCGCCGGGGCGGGTTCCGGCTCCCGCGACAGCTCGGGATACGACCGGATCTGAGCCGGTCCGCCACCCGGCCCCGGCGCCGCCGGGGCCGGCGCCACCCGGGCCGGCGCTTCCCCGGGCCGGTGTAGCCCGGGCCGGGGCTTCTGAGGCGGTGTCTTCCGAGCCGGCTCGTCCGAGTTCGGCCGCCCGTCGCCCGGGGCTCGCCCGGCGCAGGTCGTACGATCCTGGGGTGAGCCTTGTTGATGCCGACGGTGAGTCCCCGGCGGGCCGGGCCCGCGTTCCCGACGCCGAGATCCGCGCGCTGCTCGACCGGGCGGCCGACGGCGGGCGGATCTCGCCGGAGGAGGCGCTCCTCCTCTACACGTCCGCTCCGCTGCACGGGCTCGGGCGTGCGGCCGACGCCGTCCGCCGCCGCCGGTACCCGGACGGCATCGCCACCTACATCATCGACCGGAACATCAACTACACCAACGTCTGCGTGACGGCCTGCCGGTTCTGCGCCTTCTACCGGTCGCCGAAGCACGCCGAGGGCTGGGTCCGCGACCTCGACGACATCGTCGCCAAATGCGGCGAGGCGGTCGAGCTGGGCGCCACCCAGATCATGCTGCAGGGCGGCCACAACCCCGAGTTCGGGATCGAGTGGTACGAGCGGACGTTCGCCGGCATCAAGGCCGCCTACCCGCAGCTCGCCCTGCACTCGCTCGGCGCCAGCGAGGTCGTGCACATCGCGCGGACGTCCGACCTGGACTTCGCCGAGGTGATCACCCGGCTGCGCGACGCCGGGCTCGACAGCTTCGCCGGCGCGGGCGCGGAGATCCTCACCGAGCGTCCCCGGCACGCGATCGCCCCGCTCAAGGAGCCCGGCCACGTGTGGCTGTCGGTCATGGAGATCGCCCACGGCCTGGGCCTGGAGTCGACGGCGACGTTCATGATGGGCACCGGCGAGACCAACGCCGAGCGCATCGAGCACATGCGCATGATCCGGGACGTCCAGGACCGCACCGGCGGGTTCCGCTCGTTCATCCCGTGGACGTACCAGCCGGAGAACAACCACCTCGGCGGCCGGACGCAGGCGACGACCCTGGAGTACCTGCGGCTGGTGGCCGTCGCGCGGCTGTTCTTCGACAACGTGGCCCACCTGCAGGGCTCGTGGCTGACCACCGGCAAGGAGGTCGGCCAGCTCACCCTGCACATGGGCGCCGACGATCTCGGCTCGGTGATGCTCGAGGAGAACGTCGTCTCCTCCGCGGGGGCCCGGCACCGCACCAACCGGTCCGAGCTCATCCACCTGATCCGGGCCGCCGACCGCATCCCGGCGCAGCGCGACACGCTGTACCGGCACCTCGTCGTGCACCGTGACCCGGCGCTCGACCCGGTCGACGACCGGGTGGCCTCGCACTTCTCCTCGACCGCGCTGCCGCTGGTGTCGACCTGAGCCACGACCAGCGCCACGAACCGAACGCTGTCCCGAAGGCCGTCCCGAATGCTGTGTCGACGTCCGCTGAGGCGGTCAGGGGCGAGCCGGCCGCGGTGGGTAGCGGGCCGAAGATCGAGCTGCACGTCCACCTCGAGGGGACGGTGCGGCCGGAGATGCTGCTCGCGATGGCGCGCCGCAACAACGAGGCGCTGCCGGCGCGCACCGTCGAGGGCGTGGCCGAGCTGTACCGCTTCCGCGACTTCGACCACTTCCTCAAGGTCTGGGTGCTCACGACGCAGGTCATGCGCACGGCCGACGACTTCCGCGAGGTCGTCGTCGACTACGCGGGACGGGCCGCCGCGCAGGGCGCCGTCTACCTCGAAGGCATCTTCTCGCCGTGGTTCCGGGTGAACCGGGGCGTGCCCTGGCAGGAGATCTTCACCGGCTACGCCGAGGGTGCCGTCGAGGCCCGCGAGCGCTTCGGGGTCGAGGTACGGCTGACCCCGGACATCGACCGGGTGCTGCCACCCGAGGTCGCGATGGACGTCGTCGGCTGGGCAGCCCGGTTCACCGACCGCGGTGTCGTCGGGATCGGGCTCGGCGGGCCCGAGGTGGGCCATCCGCCGGAGCCGTACGCGCCGGTCTTCGCCGCCGCCGCGGACGCCGGCCTGCCCGCCGTCCCGCACGCGGGGGAGACGGCCGGCGCCGAGTCGGTGCGCGGCGCGCTGCACGCGCTGGGGGCGAGGCGGATCCGGCACGGCGTGCGGGCCCTCGAGGACCCCGAGCTCGTCGCCGAGCTGGTAGAGCGGGGCATCGTGCTGGACATCTGCCCGACGTCGAACCTGCGGACGGGTGTCGTCACCGACCTGGCGGCGCACCCGCTGCCCGAGCTGCTCGCGGCCGGGCTGCGCTGCTCGCTGGCCACCGACGATCCGGCGATGTTCGGCACGGATCTCGAACGGGAGTACGCCGTCGCGGCGGGCCTCGGGGTGCGCCTCGCCCGGCTCTACGAGGCCGGGGTTGCCGGCGCGCTGTGCGACGACCGGACCCGGTCCCGGCTGGCAGCGCTCGGGGCCGGCACGGACTGGGACGCCGCCCAGGCCACGGCGCTCGCCGCCGAGGCGGCTGGGTCGGCGGCGGCTGGGTCCACGCTGGCCGGGTCTGACGCGGCTGGGTCCGCGACGACGGGGTCCGTGGCCATGATGAACGCAGAGGGATGAGCCGGTGAGTCGAGCGGGTCTGGACAAGAAGCCCGACCAGGTGGCCGCGATGTTCGACCAGGTCGCGCGGCGGTACGACGTGACGAACGCGGTGCTGTCGGCCGGCCTGGACCGCACCTGGCGGACCGCGACCGCGCGGGCCCTGGCCCTGGCGCCTGGCCTGCGGGTCCTCGACGTCGCGGCCGGGACGGCGACATCGTCCCGGGCCTTCGCCGCCGCCGGGGCCGATGTCGTGGCCTGCGACTTCTCTCTCGGCATGCTGGCCCAGGCCCGGCGCCGGCTCGCCGACGCGACCGCGCGGGCGGGCGCCGGGCCTGGGCC
>NZ_UBIZ01000124.1:0-230 GCF_900465275.1 Parafrankia sp. Ea1.12
TGTGGGTGCCCGAAACTCGTCCGTAGGATCTGACCAGGGCTTCTGTCTCAGCCGGTGATCGATAGGCCTTCCGTCGAAGGCGATCGGACACCTGTACCTCTGCCTGTCGTCCAGCCGTGCTCTGCCGGCCATCAGGTGCTGTTGACCGGGACACCACCGTGTGGATGATTCTGGCCATGGCGGTTCGGCTGATCTACCTCGTCTTCTGTCGGCTGGTGGGCTGGCTGGGG
>NZ_UBIZ01000204.1:0-29301 GCF_900465275.1 Parafrankia sp. Ea1.12
GGGCGTGGGTGGGCTCGGGTCGTCCCGGGGGCCGTGGCGCCCCGATGGCGCGCCCGCGGGCGGCCCCGGTGACGCCCGGCGCCGAGGCGGCCCCGGTGGTGGGAGCGTGGGTGGTGGGCCGCGCCCGGGGAGTGGGGAGCACCGGCCGGAGCCGGCCGAACGGCTCAGCGAGCGCGAGCTCGCGGTGCTCAGCTACCTGCCCACGATGCTCACCACCGCGGAGATCGCGGCCGAGATGTACGTGTCGGTGAACACCGTCAAGACGCACCTCAAGAGCATCTACCGCAAGCTGGACGTCGCCAGGCGCCGGGACGCCGTCCACCGTGCGCGTGCCCTTCACCTGTTGTGATCGGCCACCTGTGGCGATCGGCATCTGTTGGGATCGGCACACGTCGTCAGCCCGCCGGGCGGTGTGTCTCGTCGGGCCATCCCGCGTCGTCGAGGTGCCACACGGCCCTCGGTGGCAGGTGACGGGCGTGCTCGCCGGGCTCCTCGGGGGTGCCCGCGGCGGGCTCGCCGCCTTGCGGCGGGCCCAGGTCCGGGCCGGTGTCGCAGCACCCCGGTGCGACGTCTGAGCGGGGCGGACTCTCTCCGGCGCCCCACCACTCGGGACCACCTTCGTGGGGGTACCCGGGGTTGTAGACCTGCCCGGCGGGGCTGGGGAAACCGCTGGGGCCGAGGTCCTCCCACATGGCGGGGATGCCCGCGTGGGGATGTTGGCCCGGGGGTGGTCCGGCGGCCGGGAAACGAAATCCGGTTGGCTCCTCTGTCCCGAACCGTTCAGTGCCGGCCTGCGGCCAGAACCGCTCGGTCGTGCCATCCGCCGAGGGGGAACGCGGGGGAAACGGAGGAAGTGGAAGCGTCGCGGCAATGGCTGCCGGTCGGCGGCGGCGCGGCGGGCGTAGACCGCGCCCGAGACAGACGAGCAGGGTGGCTCCACCGGCCAGCATGATGATCGAACCGAGGACCCGCAGGTCGATGCCGGTCAACCGATAGGACAACGCATAGCGGAGCGTTGCGCCCGCGGCGATGAGGAAGATCGCGAATCCGGTCGTCACTCGCTTCACCTCATTTCGGCGGGCCTCGTGGGCCGACCGCAATGGTGATCGAATGTGATCGTCAAATATACGCTCGGTGAGAAAACTACCCTCTGTGGCAGGCGATTACACGCGTGCAGCCGAAGGTGGAGGTGGTGGTCGGACCGGGCCAATTTGAGGGCGGTTGCTGGCACCTTTGGGTGGTGGAGGCGCTGCGTTGATGTGACTGTGCGTGTCACAGTCGTGACGATCAACGGTGTCCTGCGGGGAAATGACGCATGAACTGAGGTTCATTATTCACATAAGCGGGCCAGGCTTATCAGGCGTCAGAAAGTAGGCTTCGCGGACTGGCATCTGGGTAGTCGCGGCCCTAGGCTTGCCGAACATGTCCAGCTTGGCCGGAAATACGCCGGCTGATTCGCGACTACCGGCCAGTGACCTGGTGTCGGTCTGCCCCCGGAGGCATGTGTGACTGACCGAATGCTCAGCAATCCCGATGGTAGCCCCAGCGGCCATCCGGCCACCGGCCGGCTCGCCGTGACGATGGACACATCGGCGGGGGTTTCTCGGCCGCCCGGCGTGGCGGCCCCGCACCGGGCACCCACGATGCGGCACGCGCCGATCTCGGCGACGTCCGCGGTGGGCCACCCGGGCGCCCGTACCCGTCCCGGCGCGGTGGCGGCGGGACTGCCCGGCCGCGCCCCGGTCGCGGCCCGCGGGCCGCAGGTGCCGCGGGATCTGGCGCTCGGCGCGGCGGAGCTGCGCGGCGTGCTCCGCGTCGTCGAGGACTGCGAACGAGCGGCGTCGCTGCCGGCGTTCCGCGAGGCGGCGCTCGACGGGATGGCCCGCCATCTCGGCTACCGCCACTCGGCGTTCTTCCTCGGCTCGTCCCCGCAGGCGACCTTCCAGGACGCCCGCCCGACTGGTCGCGGTCTCGCGCTGCGCATGGCCGGGCCCTTCCTGGAGCGGTACCGCAGCCTCGAGGTCTTCAACGACCCGGAGAGCCTGCGACTGATGTGGGAGCGTGGCCTGGTAACGCTCGACGAGATCGGGGTGCCCGACCGGCCCGAAGTCCGGCTGCGGTTGGAGCGCTTCCTGCGCGCCCACGGGATCCACGCGAAGCTGCTGATCAGGCTCGCCGGGGGAAGCGGTGTCGGTGCGGTCGTCTCCCTGCTGGACCCGCGGCCCGGTGCCTTCGGGCCGCGTGACCGCGCCGTGGGCGCCGTGCTCGCCCGCCACCTCGGCAACCTGCTGCGCTTCTACATCCGGGTGAACCCGGGCCCGGCCGTGACGGCGAAGCTTTCCGCCCGTGAGCGCGACGTCGTCCGCCTGGTGGCGGAGGGCCAGTCGAACCGGCAGGTGGCGGAGGCCCTCTGCATCAGCATCGACACGGTCAAGCACCACCTGACGCACGCGCTCGTGGCGACCGGTTGCTCCAACCGCACCCAGCTCGCGCTCGCCTGGCAGCGTGAGATGGGCTCGATGCCGGCGCCGGGGCTGCCCCGCCCGTAGCCGGTGCCGTCGTATCCCGGCCAGCCGTGGTCGGGGCGCTCGCGGGTCCGCGGACCGGCGGCGCACGAGCGGGCGGTGCGGGGTGCCCACCCGGTGCCGATCGCTCTCCTCAGCACAACCTGTTCATGATCGTCCGTGCGGGTTCGCCCGACCCGCACCCTCCGGGGGCACCTGCGCCCGGATAGCAACGCCCGGCCGGCATGCCCGGCAGGGTCGTCGGACCAGCCCACGGCCCGACATAGCCCGGACGTCGAGAGATCGGCGCCCAGGCGGAACGTACACCGGATCGCGCCCGCGCTCGCCCGGCGCGCGGCGCGTCCGAGGGCTCGGCCACGCGCCACGGCGGTCGCCGGTATGGAGCAGGTCGCCGGTATGGAGCGGCCCGCATGGAACCGGATGGATTGGCCGTCCGTTGTGACAGTTCGGTCGTCCTTCCTCGCGAAGTCCGGCCAGGCGCCGAGCCCCGCGATCGCGGCCCCGCCCCCGCCGTATGAGCGCCCCGCCTCAGCGGTGCGCGTGACAGGCCGTCGCGGCAGGTCGTGACCCCCTGACCCCCTGGCCGCGAGTGGACCGGTGTTCGGAGTACTCCGGTCGGAACCGTCCTTCTCGGCGCGCCGCCGATCGCTGCTGGTCGGCGCCTGCGCCTCGCCCGCCGACCGCCGGGCCGCCGCTGTCGTCGTCGCCGGTCGTCGCTGTGGTCGCCGTCGCCGAGTCGCCGTCGTGTCGCCGCCGCCGTCCGGCCGCGCCCTGACCCGGCACACCCTGACCCGACAGACCCTGAGGTGACGCGTCGGTGACCCGATGCGCTCCTGACCCGATGCGGCCCCTGAGCCCTGGCCGGGCATCCACGAATGACTCGGGAGAGTCGTCCGAGCACTCTGACGCAAGGACTCCCAGGCCGTGACCTGGCTCTAGTCACTTCGGGTGGTCTTGCCGCCTGCTCGGCATCGTCGCGGAATGCTCCCCGTGGTCTCGTGTGGCTTGCCCGGAGCCCGGGCGACATCCGTGCGGTGCCCTGATCGCGTTGGAAAAGCCCTTGTGAACTGGGTATTTGTCGCGATCGAGCGCGATCGAGGGGGCGGATCCAAGATGGGCGAGAGAAATGGGCGGCGCTTATGCTTGCGGCCACTCGGTTATGGTGACTAGGTTGAACGGGCCATGTCACTGCGTATGTGGGGGTCAGAAGAGACGAGTCTGCCGACAGCACGCCCGTCCGGCCCAGGCTGGCGTCGGTGGCTGTTCCAGATCGTCACCGGAGGAACGGCTGGATGAATGTCATGTCATGGGGTGCGGGTGCGGTCCGCCGTCGGGGCCGCGGTGCCGGTCCGGGGAAAGCCGGCACTGATTCCCGGTGGTTTCGGTCGCCGACGCTCCGCACCCGGACGGCATGACATGTCACTCTGTGCGCGCGCCGGAAAGAATCCGGGCGAGGTGCAGAATCGCAACCGTTCCAGGCGTGTGTGCGGCATCGTCGCGGCGAACATCGGGTGTACGGCGAAACGCGTGCTGCCCGTGGAGCGGGACAACACGTCGGGTGCGGTCGGCCCCGAGATCGCCGTGGAGCGTGCCGCGCCGCGTTCCATGTGTTCGCCGGCGTGCGTGGGTGATGAGCGGGGGCACCTGATCGTTTCGTGGCGCGCCCTGGTTGTGGAGACCCCGTCCGGACGGGCTAGTATTTCGCGCACGTTCGCTGCCTCGGGTGAGCCGATCGGACCGGGCCGCAGTCACTACGACCGAATCGTCGCCGGCGGCGGGGAGTCCGGGCCGGTCGCCGGTTCTGTCCCTCATATGGAGTTGCACCTGCCTGATATGCCGATCGCCCCACGACGCCGACACCGGACTACCGCGAGGCGCGCGGATCAGCGGCGGTCTGTCGGCGATCTCTCCCGTGGTTCACCGGCGCCCGCCGGCCGAGCCCGCCCGAATCCGACCCCGGCCCGCCGGCCGGCGCCGACGGCATCCGTTCCCGGTCGTCGCCCATCACGGTGGTGCCTGGCCAGGAGGAGCATCCGATGAGCAGCTCGTTCAGCGCCCAACCGAGGCCCGCGGCGGTCGAGCCCGGAGACCGGGATCTGGTCGTCGTCGTCAGCCCGTTCGGTGAGCCCGCGCCGCACCTGGTGGCGGCGGTCGGCCACGCCGGCGGCCTGGGAATCCTCGATCTCGGCCTCGACCCGGCCCGCGGCCGGGAGTCGATGGCCGCCGCGGCCGCCTGGTCGACCGCGCCGTTCGGGGTCCGGGTCCCCGAGGGCTGCCCGATCGGCAGCGGTGACCTGCCTGCCGGCGTCGACACGGTGCTGCTCGGGGTGAACGCCCCGTGGACGGTGGCCGAGGCGGCCGGCCGCGGTCGGCGTGTCCTCGTCGAGGTGCTGTCCGTGGCGGACGCGATGGGCGCGCTCGAATCGGGAGCGGCCGGCCTCGTCGCTCGCGGCAGTGAGGCCGGCGGACGGGTCGGTGACCTCACGACGTTCACTCTGCTACAGCACCTGATCGCCGCGAAGGCGACACGGCGGGACGGGACCGTTGCCCCCGTGTGGGCCGCTGGTGGCATTGGTCCGGCCACGGCCGCCGCGGCGATCGCCGGCGGGGCGGCCGGTGTGGTCCTGGACTCGCAGCTCGCGCTCGTTCGCGAGATGGAGCTGCCCACCGAGATCGCGGCCGCCGTTCGCGCCATGGACGGCAGCGAGACCGCGCTGATCGAGGGCCACCGCGTCTACGTGCGCCCGGATCTGCCGGTCGCCCGGCTGGTCGGCTGGCCTGCCGGCACGGGTGCTCCCAAGGACGGCGACGAGCCGGCCACGGATTTCCGGGACACCGGCGGCGAGCTCGCCTCCGACGGCGCGCTGACGTCCGCCGCGCCGGCGGCAACAGCGCCGGCGGCCACGGCATCCACCGTCGGCGGCGAGCGGGGCCCGGTGGCACTGCGGCTGGGTGGACGCGACCTGCGGGAACAGCTTCTCCCGGTCGGGCAGGACGGTGCGCTGGCGGCCGACCTGGCCGACCGGTATGTGTCGGCGAGCGCCGTGGTGCGGGCCGTGCGGGAGTCCGTGCGGACCGCCCTAGACTCGGCGGCGCGCCACCGGCCGCTCGCGCCGGGATCGCCGTTCGCGGCCGCCCGCGGGCTGCGCTACCCGGTCGCGCAGGGGCCGATGACCAGGGTCAGTGACCGGGCGCGGTTCGCCCGCTCGGTGGCCGACGGGGGCGGGCTGCCCTTCCTCGCGCTCGCGCTGCTGGACGGCGCCGCGACCCGGACGCTGCTGACGGAGACCGCCGAGCTGCTCGGCGACTCGCCCTGGGGCGTGGGGATCCTCGGGTTCGCGCCGCCCGAGGTGCGCGCGGCCCAGCTTGAGGCGGTGCACGAGGTGCGCCCGCCCTGCGCGCTGATCGCCGGCGGCCGGCCGGCCCAGTCGGCGCCGCTGGAGGCCGCCGGCATCGACACCTTCCTGCACGTGCCCTCGCCGGGGCTGCTTGACCGCTTCCTCACCGACGGGGCGCGCAAGTTCGTCTTCGAGGGCCGCGAGTGCGGCGGCCACGTCGGGCCGCGGGCCAGCTTCTCGCTGTGGGAGGCGCAGATCACGCGCCTGCTCGCCTTCGCCCGGGCCGCCGGCGACGAGCCGGGGTCACTCCAGGACGTCCACGTGCTGTTCGCGGGCGGCATCCATGACGCGACCTCGGCGGCCATGGTCGCGGCGGCGGCGGCGCCGCTGGCCGACCGCGGCGCGCGGGTCGGTGTGCTCATGGGGACGGCCTACCTGTTCACCGAGGAGGCGGTCGCCGACGGCGCGATCATGCCCGGTTTCCAGGAGGCGGCGATCGGCGCCACCCGCACCGTGCTGCTGGAGACCTCGCCCGGGCACGCCACCCGGTGTGTGGAGTCCGAGTTCGTGCACACCTTCCTGCGCCGGCGCGAGGAGCTGACGGCCGCGGGCGTGGCGCGCAAGCAGATGTGGGCCGAGCTGGAGTCGCTCAACCTGGGCCGGCTGCGGATCGCCAGCCGGGGCGTCCGCCGCGAGGGGGGCCAGCTGGTCGCGGTCGGGCCCCGCGAGCAGGCCACGGACGGCATGTTCATGATCGGCCAGGTGGCGGCCCTGCGATCGGACCGCACGACGATCGGCCGGCTGCACGCCGAGGTGACCGAGCAGGCCACGGCGCTCGTCGCCGAGCGGGCGGCCGAGCGGGCGGCCGAGCGGGCGGCCGAGCGGGCCGGCGGGCCGACCGGGCAGGTCGCCGCGCTGCCGGCCCAGCGCACCGCCGGGAGCACCGACGCGGCCGACGGCGACCAGGCCGAGCGCGCCGCGCGGTCCGTGGCCGCCGTGCGCGAGGCGGCGCGGTCGCTCGACATCGCGATCGTCGGTATGTCAGCGGTGTTTCCGCGGGCTTCCGACGAGAAGGACTACTGGGCCAACGTGGTCGGCGGCGTCGACGCGATAACAGAGGTGTCACCCGAGCGGTGGGACGCGGATCTCTACTACGACCCGGAATCGGTCGTGAAGGACGCCGGCCGGCGGACGCCGTCCAAATGGGGCGGATTCCTGCCGAGAATCCCGTTCGACGCGCTCGCCTACGGAATACCGCCGCGTTCTCTGCGTAGCATTGATCCGGGTCAGCTCCTCGCGCTGGAGGTCGCCGCCCGGGCGATTCGCGACGCCGGGTACGAGAACCGGCCGTTCGACCGCCGACGCACCTCCGTCGTCTTCGGCGCTGAATCAGGGTCCGACCTTTCCACGACGTATGGATTCCGCTCCGCGCACCGGGCCTGGGTCGGTGAGCTTCCCGCCGAGCTCGAGGAGCTCCTGCCCGAGCTCGACGAGGATTCCTTTCCCGGCCTGCTCGCGAACGTCATAGCAGGACGGGTGGCGAATCGGCTCGACCTGGGTGGCCTGAACTTCACCGTCGACGCGGCGTGCGCCTCCTCACTGGCCGCCCTGGACGCAGCGTGTAAGGAACTGTCGGCGGGCTCGTCCGACATGGTGCTGTGCGGGGGTGTGGACACACATTCCAGCGTCCATGACTTCCTGCTGTTCGCCTCGGTGCACGCGCTGTCTCCCGGGGGCCGTTGCCGCAGCTTCGACTCCAGCGCGGACGGCACCAGCCTCGGTGAGGGTGTCGCCGTCGTCGTTCTCAAGCGCCTCGCGGACGCGCAGCGCGACGGTGACCGGATCCGCGCCGTCATCCGGTCGGTCGCAGGCTCCTCCGACGGCCGGGCGCTCGGCCTGACCGCGCCGCGCAAGGCCGGGCAGGTCATCTCCCTCGAGCGGGCCTACGCGACGGCGGGAATCTCGCCGTCCGAGGTCGGCATGCTGGAGGCGCACGCCACCGGAACAGTCGTGGGGGACCGCACCGAGCTCGCCACGCTCACCGAGGTGTTCACCGAGCACGGCGCCGCCGTCGGCCAGTGCGCGGTCGGTTCGGTGAAGTCGCAGATCGGCCACACGAAGTGCGCCGCGGGCCTGGCCGGGCTGGTCAAGGTGGCACGCGCGGTGGAGACCGGTGTGCGGCCGCCGACGCTGCACGTGGACCGCCCCAACCCGTACTGGGAGCGGGAGAGCAGCCCGTTCTACTTCGACGACCAGGCCCGTCCGTGGATCGCGCCCGCCGGGCGCCGCCACGCCGGCCTGTCCGCCTTCGGGTTCGGCGGGACGAACTTCCACGTCGTCGTGTCGGCCTACGACAAGGCACCGGAGCCCGCGCACGGCCTGGACCGGTGGCCGGCGGAGCTGTTCGTGATCCGCGGCCGGGACCGGGCCGCCGCGCTGCGCCGGCTGGACCGCCTCGCCGAGCTGGCCCGCGCCAACGAGGAGGCAGGCCGGCCCTACCACCTGCGCGATCTCGCCCGCACCGCGGCCGAGGAGCGAGGCGGCCCGGTGCGGATCGCCTTCGTCGTCGACGAGCTGGACGAGCTCGCCGCCGCCCTCGACCGGGCGCGGGAGCCGCGGTCCGACTCCCGCCTCGGCGTGTTCGTCCACGCCGAGGACGAGGCCGGCGCCGCGGGCGGAACGGCCGGCGCCTCCGGTGCCACCTCCGCCGGTGCTGGGACGTCCGTCGCGGGCTCTGGCTCCGGTTCGGTGGCGTTCCTCTTCCCCGGCCAGGGCAGCCAGCGGCCCGGGATGCTCGCGGATCTCTTCGTGGCCTTCCCGCGCCTGCGCTCCCTGCTGGAGCTCGCCCCGGATGTCGCCGCCACGATGTTCCCCCCGGCCGCCTTCAGCGACACCGAGCGGGCGGCCCAGGCCGCGGCGCTGACCGACACCCGGGCGGCGCAGCCCGCGCTGGGAATGGCCGGGCTGGCCGTCCACGACATCCTGGCCGGGCTGAAGATCCGTCCCGACCACGTCGCCGGTCACTCCTACGGCGAGCTGGTCGCGCTGTGCGCGGCTGGGGCGTACGACCGGGCCGACCTCGTCCGCCTCAGCCGGGCCCGCGCCGACGCGATCCTCGCGGCGGCCGGCGGCGACCCGGGCACCATGGCCGCGGTGTCGGCGACGGCCGACCAGATCCGGGACGTGCTCGGTGTGCCCGCCGCCGACGGCACCGTGGCGGGAGTGGCGCTCGCCAACCAGAACGCGCCCCGCCAGACCGTGATCTCCGGGCCGACCGCCGACGTCGACGCCGCGGTCGGCCGGCTCAAGGACGCCGGACTCTCGGCCCGGCGCATCCCGGTGGCCTGCGCCTTTCACAGCCCGGTGATCGCCGGCGCGGCCCAGGCGCTGGCCGGTGAGCTCGCCGCCACGGCCGTCGGCGATCTCACGCTGCCGGTGTGGTCCAACACGACCGCCGCGCCCTACCCGCGGACCCCGGACGGCACGCGCGCGACGCTGGCCGGCCAGGTCGCGGCCCCCGTTCGCTTCGTCGAGCAGATCGAGGCGATGTACGCGGCCGGCGTGCGGGTCTTCGTCGAGACCGGGCCGGGCCGGGTGCTCTCCCAGCTCACGGCGAAGATTCTCGCCGGACGTCCGCACCGGGTCGTGGCGACCGACGCACCGGGGGAGCACGGCCTGCGCCGGCTGCTGCTCGCGGTGGCCGAGCTCGCGGCGGCCGGAGTGGAGATGGACCCGTCGGCCCTGTTCGCGGGCCGCGACACCCGCACGGTCCCGGCCGACGGGATGCCGCGGCGCCCGGGCTGGCTGATCGACGGCGCGTATGTGCGGACCGGCCAGGGCGGTTACCTGCCCGGTGGTCTGCGGCCCGCCCGGCGGGTTCCGCCGGTCGCGCCGGCGGTGGGGACCGAGCCGGCCACGGCTGGGACGGGTGGGTCCGGTGACACAGGCAGGCAGGACGGCCCCGGGGCCTGGCGCGTGCTCGCGCCCGGCCCAGCGGTGGCCGACCCAGCGGTGGCCGACCCAGTTGTGGGCGGCCCAGTGGTGGCCGGCGGATCGGCAGGAGGCACTCCAGTGGACGGCCCTCAGATGATGAACGGGCACGCGAACGGGCACCGCGACGGCTGGTACCCGGGGCCGAACGGGTCCGGGCCCGCGCTCGCCGCCGCCGGGACTTCCGGCGAGCAGGTGGTCGACGGCCGTCCGGCTGCCCCGGCCCCGGTCGCCAGCCCCGCCGACGCGGCCGTCCTCGAGTTCCTGCGGACGGGTCGTGATCTTGTTGCGGCGCAGCGTGACGTCCTGCTGACGTATCTGGGTGGCGCCGCGGCCGCGCCGGTCGAGCACGGTGCCGGGCGGTGGACGCCGGCAACCACCCTGCCGGCCCCGGCGGCCCCGGCGGCCGTCATGCCGGCCGCTGTGACCGCCGCGCCTGCCGGGCCCGCCGTGGCCGCGCCGGCCCCGGCCGCGTCGGCCCCGGCCATGCCGGCGCCGGTTGTCGCCATGCCGGCCGCGGTGGAGGCCGGTGCGCTGGTCGCCGCCGTGCCGGCCGCGGTGGAGGCGGGCGTATCGGCTGCCGCCGGGTTGTCGGCGGAGGCTGTGGCGGATGCGGTGGTGGGGGTGATCGCGGATCTGACGGGTTATCCGGCGGAGATGTTGGAGCCGGATCTGGATCTTGAGGCTGATCTGTCGATCGATTCGATCAAGCGGACGGAGATTCTGGGGGAGCTTGCGGGCCGGGTGGGTCTGGCTGGTGTGGGTGCGGGCGATGTGGATGAGTCGGTGGTGGAGGAGTTGGCGGCGGTGAAGACGGTCCGGGGGATCGTTTCCTGGATCGTGGAGCACCAGTCCACCGACCAGGCCGCCGGTCCGTCCGCCGGCACGGTGCCTGCCGTGCTTCCGGCCGGCGCCCCCCTGGCCGCGGCCGAGGGGTCCGCGCCCGCGGGTGGGCCGTCCGCCGGGTTGTCGGCGGAGGCTGTGGCGGATGCGGTGGTGGGGGTGATCGCGGATCTGACGGGTTATCCGGCGGAGATGTTGGAGCCGGATCTGGATCTTGAGGCTGATCTGTCGATCGATTCGATCAAGCGGACGGAGATTCTGGGGGAGCTTGCGGGCCGGGTGGGTCTGGCTGGTGTGGGTGCGGGCGATGTGGATGAGTCGGTGGTGGAGGAGTTGGCGGCGGTGAAGACGGTCCGGGGGATCGTTTCCTGGATCGTGGAGCACCAGTCCACCGACCAGGCCGCCACCCCGGCGATCACCGCCGGGGACGGAACCGGCCACGGTGCGGGGCCCGGCGCCGGCGCGGGCGCGGGATGGGCCGGGCCCGGACAGGTCGAGGTGCCCGAGCAGAGCCGCGCCGAGCGTCGGTCCGCCGACGGCGCCGGCGGCCGGGGGCAGTCCGGCGGGCCGTGGGCCGGGTCGGCGGCGGTCCCGGCGTCCGCCGTCCCGGCAACCGCTGCGGCAACGGCCGCGGCGAGGCCGCCCGCGCCGGGTACGCGGAACAGGGCTGGCGTGCCGTCGGCCGCCGCGGCGCCGGCCACGGCCGTTCCGGTGCCGGCGGGTGTTCCGGTGATGTCCGCGCCGCTCGGAGCGCCGGCCGGTGCCCCGCCACGGCCCGCGTCGGCACCGGAGAGCTGGGGGGTGCGTTCGGCCCCGCGGGGCTCGACGGACCCGGTGTTCGCCGAGCGGGTGCCGCTGCGTCGGTTCGTGGTGGAGTCCACCGAACTGGCTCCGCTGCCGTCCTGGGATGACGTCGTCGCCGCTGGTCGGGCGGCGGTGCTGGACGGCGCCCGGTTCGCCGTCGTCGACGGCGGGCTCGGGATCGGCCTCGCGCTGTCGACCCTGCTGGAGCAGGCCGGGGCGCAGGTCCGCATCATCTCGGCGAACGACGCCGCCCTGGGCGAGCTGGTCGCCTCCGGCATCGCCGCCGACGGGCTGTTCTGGGCCGCCTCGGCCGAGGGCTCGGCGGGGCCGGTGGGCGGTCTGCCGGCGGCGTTCCCGGCGCTGCGCGCCGCCGCGCTGGCCGGAATCCGGCGGCTCGTCGCGGTCACCGGCCTCGGTGGTGATCTCGGCCGCAACGGCGAGATCGGCGACCCGGGCCCGGGCGCCGGCATGGCCGGGCTGGTCCGGACCCTGGCCCGTGAGCTGCCCGACCTCCTGATCAGGCTGGTGGACGTCCATCCCAAGGCGCAGCCGCGGCGGATCGCGGAGAGCCTGCTCGCGGAGATGCTCGACCCGGCCGCGCCGGTCGTCGTCGGCTACCGCGACGGCGTCCGGATCGCGCCCGAGCTGCGGATGTCCGACCTGGTCGCGGTCACCGCCGGGCCGGGGTCCGCGGCCGCCGGATCGCCTCGGGCCGCCGCCGCTCCGCCGGGGCTGGACAGGTCCGGCGTCGTCCTGCTGACCGGTGGTGCGCGTGGGATCACGGCCCGTACCGCGCTGGCGCTTGCGGGTGCCACCGGCTGCGCGGTCGAACTGGTCGGGCGCACGCCCGTCCCGGACGCGCCCGAGGACGAGGCCACGGCGGGTGCGCTCGACGCCCCGGCGCTGCGCCGGGCCCTGATCGCGACGGGGGTGCGCCGCCCGGCCGAGATCGAGGCGCGCATCGGGCGGATCCTGGCCGAGCGGGAGATCCGTGCCACGCTCGCCGCGCTGCGGGAGGTCGCCGCGTCGGTGCGCTACCACCCGATCGACGTGCGGGACGTCACCGCCGTCGCCGGTGTCGTCGCCGACGTCTACGCCCGCCACGGCCGGTTGGACGGTGTCGTGCACGGCGCCGGCGTCCTGGAGGACCGGCTGCTGCGGGACAAGTCGCCGGAGTCCTTCGACCGGGTGTTCCGCACGAAGGTCGACGGGGCGCGCGCCCTACTGGACGCGCTGCGGCCCGATGTGGGCTTCGTTGTGCTCTTCGGCAGCGTGGCCGGGGTGTTCGGCAATCGCGGGCAGGTCGACTACGCCGCCGCCAACGACGCCCTGGACGCCCTCGCGCACACCGCCTCGGCGCGCTTCGCCGGCCGGGTGGTCAGCGTCGACTGGGGTCCCTGGGGCACCGACACGGCCGCCGGCCGTGGGATGGTGTCCGCCGAGCTGTCCCGGGAGTACGCCCGCCGGGGCATCGGCCTGATCGACCCCGGCGAAGGGGTCGCCGCGTTGCTGCGAGAGCTCGGTGAGCCGGTCGCGGACGCGCCGACCCAGGTCGTCTACATGTGCGCGGGAGTCGGGTCGTTCGATGGGTGACACATCCCGCCACAGCGGCGGCGGCCCCCGCGGCGCGGGCGGGCAGGAGATCGCGATCGTCGGGATGTCCGCGCTGTTCCCCGGCGCGGGCGACCTGGACACCTACTGGCACAACATCGTCGGTGGCGTGGACGCGATCAGCGACGTCCCACCGGGCCGCTGGGACCTCGACGAGTACTACGCCGGGCCGGCCACGGACGGCGACCGGCAGCCCGGCGGCGACCGGCGCGACGGCGGCCGGCGGCCGGACGGCGCGGGCTTCTACTGCCGGCGCGGCGGGTTCGTCGACGACCTGGCGACGTTCGACCCGGCCCGGTTCGGCATCGTCCCGGTCTCGGTCGACTGGGCGGAGCCCGACCAGCTGCTCGCGCTGCGGCTCGCCGCCGAGGCCATGGACGACGCCGGCGGGGCCGAGACGCTCGGTGACCGCGGCCGCGTCGGCGTCGTGGTGGGCCGCGGCGGCTACGTCGGGCCGGGTGTCGCCCGGCTCGAGCAGCGGGTCCGCACCTCGCACCAACTGGCGACCACGCTGCGCGAGGTGCTGCCGGACGTCCCGGACGCGGCCGTCGACCAGGTCGTCGACGCGTTCCTGGCCCGGCTGGGGCCGCAGCGGCCGGAGGCGTCCATCGGCCTGGTGCCGAACCTGGCGGCCTCGCGGATCGCGAACCGTCTCGACCTGCACGGCCCGGCGTACACGATCGACGCGGCCTGCGCGTCGTCCCTGGTCGCGGTGGACATCGCGGTGCGGGAGCTGGCCGGCGGCCGGGCCGGCGCGATGATCGTCGGCGGCGTGCACATCGTGCACGAGGTCTCGTTCTGGAGCCTGTTCACGCTGCTGCGGGCGCTCTCGCCCACCCAGCGGATCCGGCCGTTCGACCGCCGTGCCGACGGCCTGCTCATGGGCGAGGGCGTCGGGATGATCGTCCTGAAGCGGCTGGCCGACGCCCGCCGCGACGGCGACCGGGTCTACGCCGTGCTGCGCGGCGCCGGGACGTCCAGCGACGGGCGCACCGCGAGCCTGATGGCACCCGCGTCCTCCGGGCAGATCCTGGCGATCGAGCGGGCCTGGGCGGACGCCGGCCTCGACCCGGCGGCGCCCGGCGCGGTCGGGCTGATCGAGGCGCACGGAACCGCGACTCCGGCCGGCGACGGGACCGAGCTCTCGACGCTGGCGAAGGTCTTCGGCGGCGAGGTCGGGGCGAGCCCCGTCGGCCTCGGGTCGGTGAAGTCGATGATCGGGCACGCGATGCCCGCCGCCGGCATGGCCGGGCTGATCAAGGCCGCGCTGGCGCTGCACCACCGCACCCTGCCGCCGACGCTGCACTGCGACGAGCCGCACCCGCTGTTCGACGGGAGCCGTTTCGCCCCGGTCCGGACGGCGGCCGAGTGGGAGCCGTCCGGTTCCGCGCCGCGGCGGGCGGGGGTGAACGCCTTCGGGTTCGGCGGCGTGAACGCGCACGTCGTCCTGGAGGAGTGCCTCGACGACCACGCCGGCGCCGTCAACCCGGTGAGCTTCGGCGGTTCCGTCGGTTCCGCCGCCACCGCCACCGCCGTCGCCGGGACGGGTGCCGTGCTCGGGCCCGACCCGGAGGCCGAGCGGGTCCTGCTGTTCGCGGGCTCGTCGGCGGCCGAGATCGTCGCCCAGCTCGACGTCCCGGACGCCGACCTGCTGGGGCGCGACGACGCCGCGTCCCCGCCGGCGGGTGGGCCGTTCCGGCTGGCGTTGGTGGCGCCCACCCCGCGCCGGCTCGCGCTGGCCCGCACGGTGGCGGCCCGCGGCACCGCCTGGCGCGGGCGGAACGATCTCTGGTTCGTCCCCGAGCCCCTGCTCGGCGACCGCCCGGCGTCCGACGCCGCGGGCGGACCGCGGCTGGCGTTCCTGTTCTGCGGTCTGGAGGACAAGTTCGCCCCGCGGATCGACGACGTGTGCGACCACTTCGGCCTGCCGCGTCCGGAGGTGGGCGACACCGCCGAGCTCGGCAGCCACGGCGTCGCCAGCGTCCAGGTGGGACGGGTCCTCGACACGGCGCTGCGTCGCCTCGGGGTGGTCCCCGACCTGGTCGCCGGGCACAGCGTGGGCGAGTGGAACGCGATGCTCTCGGCCGGGCTGATGAGCGACGACTACGCCGACGAGTTCATCGAGGTCTTCGACCCGGCCTCGCTCGAGGTGCCCGGTGTCGTGTTCGGTGCGCTGGGCTGCGGCGCGGAGGTCGCCGCCGAGGTGATCGCCGGACTGCCCGAGATCGTGGTCTCGCACGACAACTGCCCGCACCAGTCGATCATCTGCGGGCGGGTGGACAGCGTCGAGACCGCGCTCGCCCGCCTGCGCGCCCGCGGGGTGCTGGGGCAGACGCTGCCGTTCCGCTCGGGCTTCCACTCCCCGTTCCTGCGGCCGCACCTCAAGCGCCTGCAGGACGGCCTTTACAACACCCCCTTGCACGCGGCGCGGGTGCCTGTGTGGTCCGCCACCACGGTGGCTCCGTATCCATCCGGACACGACGACATCCGGGAGCTGGCCGTCCGGCACCTGCTCGAGCCGGTGCGTTTCCGGGAGCTGACGCGGCGCCTGCACTCCGCGGGCGTCCGGGTGTTCGTGCAGGTCGGGATGGGCAGCGTCGCCGGATTCGTCGACGACACCCTCAACGGGCCGGGGGACGAGCACGCGTCGCTGGTCACGAACACCGTCAAGCGGTCCGGCCTCGACCAGCTCCGGCGGGTCGCGGTCGCGCTGTGGGCCGAGGGCGCCGCGCCGCGCCTGGACGTCCTGCCCTGCCACACCAGACCAGAGCCCGCCACCGTCCCGGCCAGGGAGCCGCGGGCGCCCCGGGTGCCTCAGACGGCCGCGCCGGCTCGGCCCGGGCGCGCGGTGCGGCTGCGCCTGGGCACGCCGCTCGTCCGGCTCGGGGCGGACGCGCCGGACCTCGCGGCGTCGCTCCCGTCCCGGATCAGCGGCGAGGCCGCGGGACGTCCCGTCGGCGAGACGCCGGCCCAGGTGGCCGACGGGCTCGGCGGGCCCGCGCGGCATGCCGTCCTCGCCGAGCTGGGCGCGGCGGTCACGGACGCGAGAGCGGTGATGTCCACCGTCACCGACCGCTGGGCCGCGACGCGGGCGTCCGGTCCCCCCTCGACGGCGCCGGCGGCGACCTCCGTGCCTGTTGCGCCGGCCGGGCCGGCGGCGAGTGGGCCGGGTGGTGGGCGGACCGTGCGGCGGGAGCTCTCGCTGGCGACGATGCCCGAGGTCGCCGACCACTGCTTCTACCGGCAGCCCCCGGGGTGGTCCGACCCGTCCGACCTGTTCCCGGTCGTGCCACTGACCGGCGTGCTTGAAATGATCATGGCTGAGGCGAGCGCGCTGATGCCCGGCCGCGCGGTGGTGGCCGTCCGGGACGTGCGGGCCACCCGCTGGCTGGCGATCGAGCCGCCGGTGCAGGTCACGATCACCTGCGCGCCGCTGGGCCCGGACGAGGTCCGGGTGGACGTCGTCGGCTACACGCGGGCGACGGTCGTCTTCGCCGACGCCTACCCGGCGCCGCCGCCGGTGACCGACACGGCCACCGGGTTCGTCCCGGCGCCGGGCGCGGCGGGGGAGGTCGTGATCCCCGGCGAGTCGCCGTCCCCGCACACCGGCCGCGCGATCTACGACGACCGGCTGCTCTTCCACGGGCCCGGCTACCAGGGCGTCGAGTCCGTCGACGGGATGGCCCCGACAGGGCTGCGTGGCTGGCTGCGGGTGACGCCCGCCAGCGGCGCGCTGCTCGACAACGCCGGCCAGTTCTTCGGCTACTGGGGCATGCAGTACCTGCCGTCGGACTGGCTGCTCTTCCCGGCCTCGGTCACCTCGATGCGGTTCTTCGGCCCACCGCCGCCGGTCGGCGCGCGGATGTCCTACCTGGGCCGGATCCGGGACGTGACCGACCGCACCGCCACCGCGGACATGGAGATCCGGGACGCCGGCGGACGGCTGTGGGGGCACATCCAGGGCTGGACCGACCGACGGTTCACCGAGGACGACGTCCTGTGGTCGATGGCACTGGCGCCGGAGGCGAACACGCAGAGCCACCTGACGCCGGACGGCTGGGTGGTGGTCACCGAGCACTGGCGTGACCCGGCGTCCCGGGAGCTGTCGTTGCGCCACTACCTCGACGCGGACGAGCGGACGCGGCTGGCCCGCCACAATCCGCTGGCTGCCCGGTCCTGGTTGCTGGGGCGGATCGCGGCCAAGGACGCCGTGCGGCGCCGCTGGTGGGAGCGCGGGGCCGGCGCGGTGTGGCCGATCGAGGTCGGCGTGACGGATCTGGTGTCCGGGCGGCTGGTCGTCGGCACGGTGCCCACCCGACCGGGCCTGCCCGAGCTCACCCGCCCCGAGGTGAGCATCGCCCATCGTCCGGAGATCGCCGTCGCCCTCGCGGTGGACGACCCGCGGGACGTCGGCGGCGTGGGGATCGCTCTGGAGCGCATCGAACGGCGCGGGCCCGACGCGGAGGCGGCCGTGCTCGCCGAATCCGAGCTGAGCCTGCTCGACGAACTGGCCGGCGCGGATCCGGATGTCCGCGCGGTCTGGCTCGCGCGGTTCGCCGCGGCGAAGCAGGCCGCCGCGAAGACGTACGGGACCGGGCCGGTCGGCGATCAACGGCGGTTCGTCGTCGGCCGGCCGCGACCGGGCGGATCCGCCGTCCTGGCGGCGGTGCCGCGCGGGCCGGGCGGGGTGGTCGCCCATCTGGTCGGCGCGCCGACCGAGGCGACCGGCCTGCCGGCCCCGACGCTGGTTCCAGTCACCGTCTCCGCCCCGGACGGCGGGCCGGGGGCGGCACCGGCCGCGGCCGGGCACGCCGCCCCGGCGGAAGTGGGAGCGGGGGCTAGCGAGACGTGGTGGGTGGCACTGCGCACCATGGACACCACCGGCCGGCCCCGTCCCGACACCGAACCGAATGATCACACTGCCGCATCCGGCACCGCCGCACCCGGCGGTCACACCGCCGGAACCGGCGATCGCGTCGCCGCACCCGGCGGCGTACCCGCCGGCGGCTACATCGTGGCCTGGACCTCGCCACGGATCGAGCGATCCGCGAGGCCTCCGGGCGGCGCGGCCGGGAGCCCGCCCACGCGGCGGCCCGGCGGTCAACCCACCAGCCCGGCCGGTGACCGGCCGGGCGCACGGACCGGTACGCAGCCCGATCAGCAGAAGGAGCAGACCCAGCGATGACCACCGACCAGTCGACCATGACCGCGGACCCGGCGACCCGCGCCGACCAGGTGCTCGCGGACGTGACGGAGATCCTGCGCGACGTGATCGGCGAGGAGTACATCGTCGACATGTCGATCGACATGGACACCTCCTTCAACGCGGACCTCGAGCTCGAGAGCATCGAGTTCGTGACCTTCGCCGACCGGCTCCGGGAGACCTACGGGGACCACGTCGACTTCGTCGGCTTCCTCTCGGAGATGGACGTCGACCAGGTGATCAACATGAAGGTCGGGGAGGTCGTCCAGTTCATCGTCGACAGCCTCGAGACCGACACGCCGGCCGCCGCCCGTTAGCGGCGGTCACGGTCGGCGGGGGGCTACGGGGACCTCGTATGCGCGCGGCGCGGGGCGCGCCGCGCGCACAACCTTCGTGAACGAAGCTAGGGAGAGAGTGCGTGGCTGAGATCGTCGCGAACGGCGTCCGTCTGCATGTGCAGAGGCTGGGGCCCAAGGGTGGGGCCGGTCCCGAGTCGCCGGTCGTGGTGATGGTGCACGGAATGGTGATGGACAACATCGCCAGCTTCTACTTCGCGCTGGGCAACTGCCTGGCCGGGGCGGGATGCGACGTCATCTGCTACGACCTGCGCGGCCATGGCCGCAGTGAGCGGACCCCGACCGGCTACACGATGGCCGACTCGATGGCCGACCTCGAGGGCCTGCTCGACGCGCTCGACGTGCGCCGGCCGGTGCACGTCGTGGGCAACAGCTACGGCGCGACGCTGACCCTCGCACTCGGCCTGGCCCGCCCGGAGCGGGTGGCGAGCCTGACCCTCATCGAGCCGCCGTTCCTCATCGAGGGCCTCGGCGAGGAGATGGCGCGCTCACTGACCCAGGTGCTCGCGGCCGTCACCGACGAGGAGGTGGAGGAGTGGCTGGCGAACTCCGCCGGCCGCGCGGTCTCCCGGATCACGCGCGCCTCGCAGGCGCTGCTGAAGGAGACCACGATCGCCGAGGACATGCTGGCGACCCCGCCGTTCTCGCCGGAGGCGCTGGCCAGCCTGCCGATGCCGGTGCTCGCCGTCTACGGGGCGAACTCGGACATCATCGACCAGGCCGAGGGGCTCGCCGAGCTCGTCCCGGACTGCACCCTGGTCGTCCTGGAGCAGCACACCCACATGGTGCTGCGCGAGGCGGCCGACTACCTGCGCGACCTGCTGCGCTGGTGGCTGTTCCGGCGGTCCGAGCCGATGCCCTCGCACCAGGTGCGCGGCGCCGGGTTCGACACTCCCGACTGGGTGCGGCAGATGATCCCGCCGCCGAACCTCAACAGTGGGGACGAGCCCACGACGTCGCTGTCCGCGGCGCGGGCCGGCTCGTCGGCCGAGGCCTGACCGTCACCGGTGCGGCTCGCGAAGGGTGGGGCTGACTCACCGCCGGAAGGGAGACGAATGGAATTTCGGGGGCTTTGATGGGCCGTGTTCTCTTCGCCGTGCCGCCGCTGACCGGGCACGTGAACCCGGCGGTGGGCATCGCCGGCGAGCTGGCGGCCCGCGGGCAGGAGGTGGCCCTGGTCGGCCACGCGAGCGTCGTCGGGCCGCTCGTCCCACCGTCCGTCCCGCTCATCGCGCTGCCGGGGGAGATCTCGGCCGACCAGCGGGCCGAGCTGGAGGCACGGTCCCGGCCGCTGCGCGGGCCCGCGTCGCTGAAGTTCCTGTGGGACGAGTTCCTGCTGCCGCTGGGCGCCTCGATGGCGCGGGACGTCGGTGCCGTCGTCGAACGGTGGCGCCCGGATGTGATCGTCGCCGACCAGCAGGCGGTCGGGGCCGCCATGGTCGCCCGCCGGCGCGGCATCCGGTGGGCCACGCTCGCCACCACGTCGGCGGAGCTCGACGACCCCTACGCCGTGCTCGCCGGGGTCGGGAACTGGGTGTCGGAGCGGCTGCGGGACTTCCAGGTCGCGAACGGCGTCCCGGCGGAGGAGGCGGCGCGCGGTGACCTGCGCTTCTCTGAGGACCTCACCGTGGTCTGCTCGGTGCCCTCGTTGCTGCGTACTGCCAGTCATCCGTCCCATCACGTGTTCGTCGGCTGCGCCGCCGGGCTGCGCCGGTCGGCCCCGGAGTTCCCCTGGGAGTGGCTCGACCGGGACCGCCGCACCGTGCTCGTCTCGCTCGGGACGGTGACCCGGGAGGCTGGCGGGCGTTTCCTGCGCGCGGCCGCGGAGGCGCTGGCGGGGATGTCCGACCGGGTGCAGGCCGTGATCGTCGCGCCCCCCGGCCCGCTGGACGACCTCGCCGGCCAGGTTCCCGACGACCTGCTGGTCCGCCCGTTCGTGCCGCAGGTGGACCTGATGGCCGGACTGGACGCGATAGTGTGCCACGCGGGCAACAACACGGTGTGCGAGGCTTTGTCACGGGGAGTGCCGCTGGTGGTCGCGCCGGTTCGTGACGACCAGCCGATCATCGGCGAGCAGGTGGTGCGGGCCGGTGCCGGTGTGCGGGTGCGCTTCGGGCGCTCGACCCCGGCGACGCTGGCCACCGCGATCGGCACCGTGCTCGACGAGCCGTCCCACCGGGTCGCGGCGCGGCGGCTGCAGGGCGAGTTCAGCGCGGCGGGCGGTGTCGTGGCCGCCGCCGACCACATTGAGAAGCTGCTGCCGTAGGCCCGGCCCCGGCGGCCCGCCCGTCCGCGGGCGCGCTGGCGGGGCCGGGCCTGGGGCTGGGGCTGTTCGACCGGCGGGGGCGTGAGAGTCGTGCTGCTGCTGGTACCCATCCTGGTGAGCGTCGGGCTCATCCTGAACGGAATCCGCCTGCGCGGCCGGCTGCGCCGGCTGGACACCGTCGCCGCGTCGGGCCGGCCGGTCGACCCCGCCCACGTCTTCCTCGTGGCCGAGGGGGTGCGGCTCTCCGACGCGGCCCGGCGCGCGGCGAGCAACCACGCCCGCCGCGAGCGGCTGCTGGTGCTCGACCTCGTCCCCGCCGACCTCACCGTGGAACGCGCGCTCGACGTGGCCCGGATGGTCGACACCCGGACCTACCGGGCCGACCGCTCGGCGCCCGGCCGGGGCGCGTTCCAGGCCCTGCTGGTGCACGCCGACCTGCTGGAACGGGTCGGAATCACCCAACGGGAGGGGTTCAGCCCGGTCGAGCTGGTCGACATCACGACCCGCCTGAAGCGGCACGCCCCGACCGCCACCGACCTGGCCGTCGTTCCCGGGTTGCAGGCCGCGCGTGACGACGCCGCGATGCGGGTGCGCGTCCAGCAGCGGGCCTACGCGTGCACCCCGGCGAGCCTGTACATGCCGTACGCGCCGCACATCGGAACCTTCATCGGCGCCCAGATCAGCCAGCCGGTCGCGCTCGTCGCGACGGCGCTGTTCTGGTTCCAGCCGTTCTTCGTCTGCGCGGGACGGGTCCCGCTCGCCCCCCGCGACCTGATCCGCAGCCCGATCGTCCGCATCCTCGGCCTTGTGATCTTCGTTGTGCACTCCGCGCGGGCCGGGCGCCGGGCGAAGGCCGCCGGGCTGCCCGCGGACCCGGCGAAGGCGGAGGCGCGCCGCCGCCGGCAGGAGACAGCCGCCTGGTACGCCGCCCGCGCCCGCCACGTCGCGCGGCTGCGCGAGGCCACCAGCGCCGAGTGCCCCTGGTGCGGGTCGGCCGAGCTCAGCGTCCGGGTGCGCTCGCGGGACCTGGAGATGGGCAAGCCGGGGCGCTTCCGCCTCGACGGCTGCGAGGCCTGCGGCCACGTCTTCCTCAACCCGATGATCACCCCGGACGGGCAGGACTACTACGAGCGCGACTGGCGGGACGGCTTCGCCGCCGAGACCGCGGAACACGCCCGGGCCCGTGAGGCCGCGGCCGACCAGGCCCGGGCCGAGCTGCTGCGTCCGTACACCACCCCGCGGGCCTGGCTGGACGTCGGAACCGGCCACGGGCACTTCTGCAACGTCGCCCGGGCCCACTGGCCGGCCACGGTGTTCGGCGGCCTCGACCTCTCCGACGCGGTCGACGACGCCCACCGGCGGCGCTGGGTGGACACCGCCCACCGGGGCGAGCTGAGTCAGATCGCGGACGACCTCGCGGGCCGCTACGACGTGATCAGCATGTTCGGCTATCTCGAGCGGACCCGCTACCCGTCGGAGGAGCTGGACGGCGCAGTCAAGGCGCTCGCCCCCGGCGGATACCTGATGATCGAGCTGCCGAACGCGGACTGCCCGGCGGCGCGGCGGCTGCGGGCGTACTGGGCCGGCTGGGACGTGCCGCGCCGGCTGCACTTCATTCCGGCAGACAACCTGCTCGCCGCGCTGGAGGACCGCGGGCTGCGCCCCATCGCCGTCCAGTTCGGGCCGGCGCTGCGCCCCGGTGACCTCACCCGGGCGCTGGGCCTGCTCATCCAGCGGGTGGCGCCGCGGCGCCGGCCGTGGCTGGACCCGGCCCGGAGCGGGCCGGGCCCGCGGCTGCTGCGCGTGCCGTTGCTGCTGGCCTCGATCGGCCCGTTCCTGCTGGCCGCCCTACTGGACCGGGCCAGCAGGTCCTGGCAGGCCAAGGGGGAACGTTCCAACACCTACCGCGTGCTGGCCCGCAAGGAGAGCTGAAGCCGGCCGCGGGACTCTCCCGGCCATGGCGGTCGGGGAGGCCCGCGGCCGCCGGGTCAGGGGGTCTGCCGGTCGGCGAGCGGCAGGTAGATCCGGGCACCCTGCTCGGCGAACTCCCGGGACTTCTCCGCCAATCCGGCCTGGACGGCCTCGTCGGTGTCGAGGCCGTGGTCGGCCGCGTACTTGCGGACGTCCTGCGTGATCCGCATCGAGCAGAAGTGCGGACCGCACATCGAGCAGAAGTGCGCGGACTTGGCGGGCGCCGCGGGCAGTGTCTCGTCGTGGTACTCCCGGGCGGTCTCCGGGTCGAGCGAGAGGTTGAACTGGTCGTCCCAGCGGAAGTCGAACCGCGCGTCGGAGAGGGCGTCGTCCCAGGCCTGGGCGCCCGGGTGCCCCTTCGCCAGGTCGGCGGCGTGCGCCGCGATCTTGTAGGCGATGACCCCGGCCTTGACGTCCTCGCGGTCCGGCAGGCCCAGGTGCTCCTTGGGCGTGACGTAGCAGAGCATCGCCGTCCCGTACCAGCCGATCATCGCGGCGCCGATGGCCGAGGTGATGTGGTCGTAGCCGGGCGCGATGTCGGTGGTGAGCGGGCCGAGGGTGTAGAACGGCGCGTCGTGGCACAGCTCGCGCTGCAGGTCCACGTTCTCCTTGATCTTGTGCATGGGCACGTGGCCCGGCCCCTCGATCATCACCTGGACGTCGTGCTCCCAGGCCACCGAGGTCAGCTCGCCCAGTGTCGCGAGCTCGGCGAGCTGCGCGGCGTCGTTCGCGTCGGCGATGGAGCCGGGGCGCAGGCCGTCGCCGAGGGAGAAGGTGACGTCATAGGCCCGCAGGATCTCGCAGAGCTCGGCGAAGTTCGTGTAGAGGAAGTTCTCCTCATGATGGGCGAGGCACCATGCCGCCAGGATCGAGCCGCCGCGCGAGACGATGCCGGTCTTGCGCCGCGCGGTCATCGGCACGTAGCGCAGCAGCACCCCGGCGTGGACGGTCATGTAGTCCACACCCTGCTCGGCCTGCTCGATCACCGTGTCCCGGTAGACCTCCCAGGTCAGCTCCTCGGCCTTGCCGCCGACCTTCTCCAGCGCCTGGTAGATCGGCACCGTCCCGATCGGGACGGGGGAGTTCCGGATGATCCACTCGCGGGTGGTGTGGATGTTCCGCCCGGTCGAGAGGTCCATGACGGTGTCGGCGCCCCAGCGGGTCGACCACACCATCTTCTCGACCTCCTCCTCGATGGAGGAGGCGACGGCGGAGTTGCCGATGTTCGCGTTGATCTTCACCAGCAGGTTGCGGCCGATGGCCATCGGCTCGCTCTCGGGGTGGTTCACGTTCGCCGGCAGCACCGCCCGGCCCGTGGCGATCTCGTCGCGCACCAGCTCGGGAGAGAGGCCCTCGCGCAGCGCGACGAACTCCATCTCGGCGGTGATCTCGCCCCGCCGGGCGTAGGCGAGCTGGGTCACCGCGCGGCCGGCGGTAGCCCGCCGCGGAGCCTGCCCCGAGCCGAGAAAGGTGTCACCGGCCTGCCCGTCAGGCCCGTGCCGTCCGTCGTCGGCGGGCTGGACGGCACGCCCCTCGATCTCCTCGGTGTCGCCGCGGGCGGCGATCCAGCCGGCCCGCAGCGCGGGCAGGCCGCGCCGCACGTCGACGCCGGCGCCCGGGTCGGTGTACGGCCCGGAGGTGTCGTAGAGGACCAGGCTGTCGCCCGTGCTCAGCGCGACCTCGCGCATCGGCACCCGCAGGTCGGGCCGGGACCCGACCAGGTAGGTCTTCCTGCTCCCGGGGAACGGTCGGGCCAGGATGCCCTCCGCGCCGTCGTCCGTGCCGGAGGCCGCGGCCGCCGTGTTGTCGGAATCCGTCGGGCGGATCTGACGCACCACCTTGATCACTCCCTACGCCGGAATTACCCGGACAGGTTCAGGCGGTCGGCGGCACCGGCAGTTGCCCGGCCGCCCTCTCAGCCTCCCAGGGTGGAAGCTCCCGCATCTGGGACGACGCTACGGCAGGTGACTGGCCTCCGCCACCCCCTTGGTCAGCTTCGCCATGTTCGTCACGTACCGTTTCGTGCCATTCCGTCGCCGGTTCGTCCGGCCCGGGCGGCACGGCCGGCCGGTCGGCGGCCTCTGTCGGAACCTGCTCCCGCAGAGCCGCGGCGACCAGCGCGGCCGTCTCCGCCGGCGCCTGCCAGAGTTGCTCCACCCTGACGGTGAGGATCCGCCGGCCGGCGGGCCGCGGCCGCCGTGGACCGGGCTGCCCGACCCGCACGAGCAGCCGCCACGGCCCGTACCAGACGTCCAGTCGGCCGGTCGGAACGTCGGGGGAGGGGGTGGCCAGCGCTCGACAGGGAGGCAGCCCGAACGCCGCCTCGAGCTGCTTGTACCGGAGGCTCAGCATCCGGGGAGTCCGGCGGTTCAGCTCGTCGAGGGTGTCGGCGATCAGAGTGCGGCGGCTGATCGGGCCGCGGCGCGCCAGCGCCCGGCGCATCGCCTCGATGGTGACGAAGCCCTGCAGGAGAGCGTCGCTGATCACGGCACGGGCGCCGTCGCGCCCGCTGCACCACTCGGCCATGTCGACCACCGAGCGGGCCGGCGCCGTCCGCGGTGGCAGCCGGGCACGGTGGACGTCCGCCGGAGCCAGGCGTGCGGTGCGGCGGAAGACGACGCCTGCCACGGGCGTGCCGCGGCGCCCGGGCGGGACCAGCACCGTCACGACCTCGTCACCGTGGCCGACGAGGCCGTCGAGGGCGGCGGCCGTGGACCCGCCGAGCACCGCGTTCGGCCCGCCGGCGAGCAGCGCCGCCCAGGCCTGCTGCGCCAGCGGCGGCGTGGCGGTGGCGGTGACGAGGACGCCACGCGCGGGCTGCCGCCAGGTGCCGTCGGCGACCCGCGCGCGGATGTCGGCGCGGGTGAGGCCGGCGGCCATCGCGTCGTGCTCGCTGATGACACCGGACTGCAGGTCGGCGATCTCCCGCCAGGAGAATCGGCCTGGGCTAGGGGCCATGGACAGACCATGCTTGTTGTTTATCCATTGTGTCCATGAGGGATGGCGGGGTTGTGGATAACGTGCATGTCGACCGGCGCCTGTGTGGTTCGCGGGCCGGCGCCGACGCTGCTCGCCGGTGGGCACCGGCGTGCTCGGTGGCCGGGCCTGCGTCGGTCGAGGGCCACGCGGCGGGCGGAGTGGTTCGCGGCCTCCACGCGGCGAGCCCGTATCGTGTGCGACCGGCACGTCCGCGATGTTGCGGGTGTGTTGCCGCACAGCACTGCCCTTGCGCATGTGATGGTGGTAAGCGACGCGGGAGGCGCGGAGGTGGCTGGAGAGGCGCGGCTTCGGCCTGGAAGTCGGAGGAATGGCGACACACCGTAGGTCCGGGCGGTCCGAGGGCCGCCGACTCAGGGGCGCACGCGGCGACCGCGCCACCGCGCAGACCGTCGCGATCGGGATGGCCGCGGTCGGCGCGACACTGGTGGTCGGCGCCGCCGGAGCACTGCACGTGACCGGCTCGGCGGAGGATCCGGACATGTCGACGACGGCGCAGGCAGGCGACGGGGCCGTTCCCACCACTTCGGCGCGGCCCGACGTGGCCACGCCGCACCGCATCACCGACTCCACCGGCAACCCCGATCCCGCGGCGGCCGACGGCCGCGCGGCCGCGGCCCCGGGCGCGGAGCAGTCCCGCGGCGCGATCCCCGGCATCGGCGACCTCATGATGTCGCGGATCCCGTCGTCGACCCGGCAGGTCGTCGTCGTGACCGGCGCAGACCAGTCCTCAACCGTGAACCGCGTCGTGCTCTGGCAGCGCGCGGACGCCGACGCCCCCTGGACGGCCGTCGGCGCGGAGATCCCCGGCCGTAACGGAGCCAACGGCTGGACCCACGACCACGTCGAGGGCGATCTGCGTAGCCCCGTGGGCGTGTTCAGCCTCACCGCCGCCGGGGGCCGCTACGCCGACCCGGGCACCGCGCTTCCCTACGAGTACCGCCCGTCCTTCTATCGGGCCGGCGGCTACGAGGGCGACCCGATGGGGGAGGCCTTCAACTACGTGGTCGCGATCGACTACAACCGGTTGCCGGGGCATCCGCCGTCCGACCCGACCCGGCCGCTGGGCGCCGCGGCCGGCGGCGACATCTGGCTGCACGTGGACCACAACACGCCCACCCGCGGCTGCGTCAGCCTCCCGCAGGCCTCGATGGAGACCGTCCTGCACTGGCTGGCCCCGAGCAGCCATCCCATGATCATCATGGGTGACCGGGCAAGCCTGGAGGCGTCCGCCGGTCAGCAGTGACCCCGGCCACGGCCCGTCGGCCACGGCCTGTTGGCCACGGCGCCAGGCCGCCCGCCCCGGCAGCGGCCTGGTTTGGCTTTCGGGGCCCGGCTCTTGGAGGTCCTGTGCGCCGGGGGGTAGGAGATCACGGGTCGAACGCGAGGAGGCCGGGTGCCGACGCAGTCCCGCCCTCACGAGCAGCGAAGCCACAGCCCGCACGCACCACCACGGCACGACCAGACCGCCATCTATCGGACACCCCCCCGCACGCCGAGGTGGCCTACTTGCCGTTTGGCGTCCTTCTCGCCCTTTCAGGGCGAATTTCGCAGAGAATGCCCACTGAAACGGCGAGAAAGAAACCAAACGGCGAGTAGCCGAGCACCAGAGACGCACCGGGGCTCCACCGCCAGGTCGAGGCTCGCCGCCGGCCGGCCGGCCCCGCGCCGCACCGACACACCGCGCTCGCGCAGCCACGGGAGCTGGCCCTCGTCGGAGTACCCACCGACCATCTCGTCGCGCCGGGCGAACGCCGCCGCGGCGTCGACCCCGGCGCGGACCCCACCGACGGCCCCCGCCGCCCCGGGGACGGCCCTGGCGGCCGCCACGACCTCACCAGGGCGTAGCAGGGTCTTGCTGGGGATGCAGCCCCAGTAGGAGCACTCCCCGCCGACACGCTCGTGCTCGATCACCGTCACCGACAGCCCCGCCTCGGCGCACCGGCCGGCCACCACCTCGCCCGCCGGCCCCGCTCCGATCACGATCACGTCGACCTCGCTGGCGCCCGTGCCTCCGTCGGCGTCGTCGGACCTACTCATGGGCACACCTCTCCGCGTTGGGACCAGCGTCGCGAGGCACCATCTCACCTGCCGCGTCGCGCCCGAATGCCACCGCACCGGGTCGGCAGCCCACCGGCCGTGACCGAGGACGCGACGAGGTGTCCCGGTACCGACGGCAGGATGGAGCTCGAGGACCTCACCTTCGACCGGTCCGTGCAGGACCATCGGGAGTTCAGATGCAGCTCGGAATGATCGGACTCGGCCGGATGGGCGCGAACCTCGTCCGCCGGCTGATGCGCGACGGGCACGAATGTGTGGTCTACGACGTGAACCCCGAGACGGTGAAGTCACTGGCCGCCGAGGGCGCCGTCGGCGTCAACTCGCTGGCCGACTTCGCGGCCGCGCTGAGCACCCCGCGGGCAGCCTGGGTCATGGTGCCCGCCGGCCTGACCGGCCAGACCGTCTTCGAGCTCGCCGAGCACTTCGAGGCCGGCGACATCATCATCGACGGCGGCAACTCCTACTACCGCGACGACGTCGACCGGGCCGCGAAGCTCGCCGAGCGCGGCCTGCACTATCTGGACGTCGGCACCTCAGGCGGCGTGTTCGGGCTGGAGCGCGGCTACTGCCTGATGATCGGCGGCGAGCCGGAGGTGGCCGCCCGCCTCGAGCCGCTGTTCGAGACGATCGCCCCCGGCGTCGACACCGCGCCGCGCACCCCGGGGCGGACGGGCGAGATCGCCCAGGCCGAGAAGGGCTACCTGTACTGCGGCCCGAACGGGGCAGGCCACTTCGTCAAGATGATCCACAACGGGATCGAGTACGGCATGATGGCGGCCTTCGCCGAGGGCATGGGCATCCTGGAGAAGGCCGGTATCGGGCGCTCCGAGGCTGCCCTGCACGACGCCGAGACGGCGCCGCTGGCCCATCCGGAGTACTACCAGTACGACTTCGACATCGCCTCCGTCGCCGAGGTGTGGCGGCGCGGCAGCGTGGTCAGCTCCTGGCTGCTGGACCTGACCGCCACCGCGCTCGCCGAGGACCCGCGGCTCGCCGAGTTCGGCGGGCGTGTCTCCGACTCCGGCGAGGGCCGGTGGACGGTGCTGGCCGCCGTCGAGGAGGGCGTCCCGGCCCACGTGCTGACCGCGTCGCTCTACGAGCGGTTCAGCTCCCGCGGCGAGTCACTGTTCGCCGACAAGCTGCTGTCGGCGATGCGCAAGCAGTTCGGCGGCCACGCCGAGAAGAAGGCGGACGGCTAGAAAAGGCGGCAGGCTGGAAAAGGCGGCAGGCTGGAAGCGGGGGGCTGGCCAGCCTTCGGCGGGGCCACGGCCGCAGCCGTACGCGCCGGTGCCAGGCGCGCCGGTACCAGCCCCCCGGCCCCCGGCCAACTGATTCC
>NZ_UBIZ01000576.1:0-3865 GCF_900465275.1 Parafrankia sp. Ea1.12
CCCCACCCGCCGGCCCGCCAACCGCCGCGACGGCCGGCATCCCGGACGGCGCGACGGCCGGCGCGCCAACCGGCGTACCGGCGGTGACGGCGCAGCTGGTGGTCGCCAAGCAGGTCAGCGCGCACGCGACCGTCGCTGTGGCCCGGCACCGGCCCCGCGGCCGGCTCGCCGTCGTCGGGCTCGGTCCCGGGGACCGTCGGCTACTCACCCCCGCCGCCCGCGCCGAGCTGGCCCGCGCCCGGATCGTGGTCGGGTTGGACCAGTACGTGCGGTCCGTCGCCGATCTGCTGCCCGCCGGGGTCACCGTGCTCGACAGCGGGCTCGGTGACGAGCAGGCCCGCGCCGAGACCGCCGTCGCACACGCCCGCGCCGGGCATGCCGTCGCGCTCATCGGCAGCGGCGACGCCGGGGTGTACGCGATGGGCAGCCCCGCGCTCGACCTGGCCGACGGGTCGTTCGACGTGGTCGCCGTGCCGGGGGTGACCGCGGCGCTCGCCGCCGCCGCACTGCTCGGCGCCCCGCTCGGGCACGACCATGCGCTGATCAGCCTGTCGGACCTGCACACCCCGTGGGAGCGGATCGTGGGCCGGGTCCGCGCGGTCGCCGAAGCCGACCTGGTCGTCGCGTTCTACAACCCGCGCAGCCGCACCCGACGCCACCAGCTACCCGACGCCCTCGACGTGCTCGCCGCGCACCGTAGCGCCGGCACCCCGGTGGGGATCGTCACCGACGCGTTCCGGCCCGGGCAGCGGATCACCGTCACGACCCTCGGTGCCCTCACCGACCGCACAGCCACCCAGGACGGTGCGGGTGGGGCCGGTGAGCGGGAGCGGCTGCTGGACCTCGTCGGGATGACGACCACGGTCGTCGTCGGCTCGAGCCAGACCCGGCTGCGCGCCGGCCTGGTCGTCACCCCACGGGACTACACGTGGCGCTGACCCGCAGCCGCCGGGCCCGCACCGGCCGACCCGCCGCAGGAGGCACGTCCAGGTGAACGCCACCCCGCCGCACCCCGGCACCGTCCCCACCGCCACCGTTTCGGATCCGGCGGGTTCCGCCGCCGGGCCGGCGCTGCTGATCGTCGGGCATGGCACCCGGGACGAGGCCGGCGCCGAGCAGTTCCGTCGGTTCGTCTCCCGGGTGCGCCAGCGGGCCGGTGGGCTGGCGGTGGACGGTGGGTTCATCGAGCTGTCCGCCCCGCCGGTCGCCGACGCGGTCAGCCGTCTCGTCGACGCCGGCCACCGGCGGCTCGGGGTCGTTCCGCTCACCCTGGTCGCCGCCGGGCATGCCAAAGGTGACATTCCCGGGTCGATGGCCCGGGAACGCGAACGCCACCCGGGGCTGCGCTACGCCTACGGGCGTCCCCTCGGCCCGCATCCGACGATCCTGCGGCTGCTCGCCGAACGTGTCGACGTCCTCTGCCCACCGGACCGGCGGGAGCAGACCACGGTGCTGCTGGTCGGGCGGGGTTCGACCGACCCGGATGCCAACGCCGAGGTGTTCAAGGTGGCCCGGCTGCTGTGGGAGGGCCGCGGCTACGGCGGGGTGGAGGTGGCGTTCATCAGCCTGGCCGAGCCGTCGGTGCCGGCCGGGCTGGAGCGGATCCACCGGCTCGGCGGCCGGCGGATCGTCGTCGTCCCCTACTTCCTGTTCACCGGGGTGCTGCCGCGGCGCACCGTCGAGCAGGCGGCCGGCTGGGCGGGGGGGCACCCGGAGGTGGAACTGGCCTGCGCGGGCCTGCTCGGCGACAGCGCCGCCGGCGCCGGCGGGGAGGGTGACGGGCTGGTCGAGCTGGTGTTGGAGCGCTACCAGGAGGCGCTCGGCGGGGACATCCGGATGAACTGCGACACCTGCCTGTACCGGATCGCGCTGCCGGGGCATGCGCACCGGGTCGGGCAGGCGCAGACCCCGCACGACCATCCCGACGACCCGTCGCACTCCCACGGGCCGCACGGCCATCACCACTCGCATTCCCCTGACCCGCACGGCCACGGTGATCCGCACGCTGCGGGTGGGTCGGTGGGACGGGCGGGGCTCGCGGTGACGCTGCGCGCCGACGACTGACCGCAGCGGACCGGGCTGGGCGCTGCGCACCACCCGCCCACGCCGAGCACAGTGTGGCGATCACCGACGGCGGGCCGCGGATCCTCACTCTGCTCCGACATACCCCCACCTGGGGGTTGCGCGGGGGTGTGCGGGCTGTTGTGCGGGGAAGGGGCCCGGCGAGCAGGGCCGTAACACGCCACAATCCCGCCGAAACCTGTACTCCACACCTGGATGTGGACAACAATCGACGCACAGACAGGCCGATCCTGGCACCAGCGGCGCGATGGTGACAGGCCAACGCGACATCACACATCCGCCCCCCACCGTGAGCCTGAACACGGTAGCGTGCGCTCGTCACCGATCCGACCGGAACAGTGACGCACAGCGCCGGCCAGGCGGCCGCCCCCGCGGGCGGCCAGCACGGCGGTCGGAGCCGCGCCACGGACCGTCCCGACACCCCGCGTCACCGACGCATCCCACGGGGTCGGGGGCGGGCCGTGACGGTGCACCACCGGCACTCCGGCGCGGCCGGGGGGACAGTCGCCCGCCCTCCCAGGGGCCGGACGGGAAGGACGTGGATGAGCCGAGTCGAGCTACCCGACTCCACCCGTCCCGACCGGCTCGGCCTGCCCGCCGCCGCCCGCGCCGCCGCCATGCTCTCCCGGGAGATCGCCTACGCCGACCCCGACCCGCTGACGATGGCCGAGCTCGACGACCGGCTGCACCGGTTCGCCACCACCCTGCTCACCACCCCGCACACCGCGCTGCTGCGCCCGGTGATCGCCGACTGGCGCCGCGTGCAGGCCGCACTGGGACGCCGGCTGTCCCCCGCGACGCACCGTGAGCTCACCGGGGTCGCCGGGTTCCTGTCGTTCTACCTGGGTGTGCTCGCCGTCGAGGCCGGGGATGATCCGTCGGCGCGGCGGTTCGCCACCCTCACCGACCAGTTCGCCACCCAGCTCGACGACCCGCTGCTGACCGGTACCGCCGCCACCCTGGACTCCCTCGTCGCGTTCGTCGGTGGCCGCTATGACGCGGCCCGGGGTGCCGCCCGCCGTGCCGCGGCCGCCGGCCATCCGTATCTGCACGGGTGGGCGGCCGCGTTGGAGGCGGGTGCGGCCGCGACGCTCGGTGACATCGACGGCGCCCTGGCCGCGCTCGCCCGGCTGTCACAGACGCCGTGTGTGCAGGGGCTGCGTCATCCGGGGTGGCCGGCGTTCGACGAGGTCCGGGAGGCCTGCGTCGTCGCGGACGTCGTCAGCCGCATGGGCGGTGAGGGCGCGGCCGGCCTGAGCCGGGCCGCGGTCGACCTGACCAGTTCGGGCACCCCCGAACGGGGGTGGGCACTGGCCGCGCTCGCCGGTGCGCTGGCACCCGACGACCCGCCGGAGGCCAGCCGGCTGCTCGGTGAGATCGTCGAGATCCTGGACGTGCACCCGTCGCGGTTGCTGTCGAGCCGGGTCAACGACCTGGTGCGCGCCGCCGGCTACCCACGGCCGCTGGCCCCCCACCCTGGCCAGGCCGGCACCTCCGCCTGACCCGGCAGCCGCGGCGCCGGGTGCACGGGCACGGCCCGCACCGGCCACCCGTGCTCCCCGTGCCGGTTGCGCCGGGTCAGGCGGACAGGCGGACAGGCGGGTCGGGGTGGCGGGCAGGTCCGTGGCGCGGCCGGCGGCGAGGCGGTCCCGGCGCCGCGCCAGCAGCCGGTCAGCCAACGCGTCGGCGCGTTCGATGTCGTCCAACGTGGCCCGGGTCGCCGCCCGCACCCGGCTGTCCGCCGAGCTGCTCGCCGCGCTCCTCGAGGTCGAGGAGCGCACCA
>NZ_UBIZ01000435.1:0-10227 GCF_900465275.1 Parafrankia sp. Ea1.12
GGGGACGGGGTGTCGGCGACGCGGTTCTGGGTGGCGGGTCAGCGGCGCTCGGCGGCGGAGGCGTTCGAGGTCCGCAGCCCGTTCGACGGGCGGCTGGTCGGCACGGTCGCCCGGCCGGATGACGTCGACGTCGAGGACGCGCTGGTCGCAGCCGTCCGCGCGGCGCCCGTCTGCGCCGCGCTTCCCGCCCATGTCAGAGCCGGTGCGCTCAGCAGCGTGTCGCGCGCGATCGCCCGGCGCGGGGACGAGATCGCCAGCCTGATCACCAGCGAGTCCGGCAAGCCGCTCACCTGGGCGCGGGCCGAGGTGGCGCGGGCGTCCTCGACCTTCCGGTGGGGTGCCGAGGAGGCCAGGCGCTTCGCCGGCGACCTCGACCGGCTCGACACCGACCCGACCGGTGAGGGGCGGATCGCGTTGACCAGGCGATTTCCGATCGGACCGGTGCTGGGCATCACGCCGTTCAACTTTCCGCTCAACCTGGTCGCGCACAAGGTGGCGCCCGCGATCGCTGCGGGCGCGCCGATCCTGGTGAAGCCCGCGCCACGCACGCCGCTGTCCGCGTTGCTGCTCGGTGAGCTGCTCGCCGACACGGATCTGCCCGAGGGCGCCTGGTCGGTGCTGCCGGTCGCGGACGACCGGATGCCCGCCCTGGTCGCCGACCCACGGCTGCCGGTGGTGTCCTTCACCGGGTCGGGCCAGGTCGGCTGGGCGATCCGGGACGCCGTCCCGCGCAAGCACGTCGTGCTCGAACTGGGCGGGAACGCGGCGGTACTGATCGCTGCGGACTACTCCAGCCCCGCCGATCTGCGCCATGCCGCCCGCCGGATCGCGCTGTTCTCGAACTATCAGGCGGGCCAGTCCTGCGTGGCCGTGCAGCGGGTGTTCGTCGACCGCTCGCTGTTCGGTCGGGCCCGCGAGGAGATCGTGACGGCCGTCCTCGAGCTGCGTGGCGGGGATCCGGCCGACCCCGCCACCGACGTCGGCCCGCTGATCGACACCGCCGCGGCGGAGCGGGTCGCGGCCTGGGTTGCGGAGGCCGTCGCCCGCGGCGCGACTGTGCTGTGCGGGGGAACCCGGCAGGGGACGGCGTTCGCGCCCACCGTGCTCACCGGGGTACCGCGGGACGCGGCGGTGGTACGCGAGGAGGTGTTCGGCCCCGTACTGGTACTCGAGCCGGTCGACGGCCTCGACGACGGCCTCGCCCGCGTCAACGACAGCTCCTACGGTCTGCAGGCCGGCGTGTTCACCCACGATCTCGCCACGGCCTTCCGGGCCCACCGCACCCTGGCCGTCGGCGGCGTGATCATCGGGGACGTCCCGTCGTACCGCGCCGACCAGATGCCCTACGGCGGGGTGAAGGGCTCCGGGCTCGGCCGGGAGGGCGTCAGCTCGGCGATGGCCGACCTCACCGTCGAACGGGTGATGGTGCTGGCCGGCGTCGAGCTCTGAGGCACCCGGCCGCCGAGGCACCCGGCCGCCCGAGGTACCCGGCCGCCGCGGAGCTCAGCCCAGGCCGACCTCGGCGCGGTCGGGGTCCCGGAGGTCCGTGCCGGCGTCCAGCCAGCGCTGTCGCATCGCCGTCGCGCCGTGCACGCGCTTGTAGGCGGCCTCGTTGGGGGTCATCGGGAACAGCGGCAGGAAGCGGACGGGCGCCGGCGCGCTCGCCGCTCGGGCGGCGTCCCCGGCCGCGAGCTCCAGGTCGGGAACCAGCCCGCCCGGCTCACCGATCAGGACGGCGGTGAACCGCGCACCGTCCCACAGCGGTTCGCCGAGATCGAGCCCGGCGCCGGCGATCATCGGACGTCCCTCGACGACCGGCACCGCGGCCAGCACGGCGAGCACCCGGGCCGTGCCCTCACGGTGCCCGCGCAGCGAGAGGACGAGCTCGGCCCGCGGGCCGGCCGGGTCACGCACGGTGGCCTCCGGCGGCGTCATCGGCTCGCGGGCCATCCCGAGGGTCACATAGCGGACGACGCCGTCGGGGTCGGGGCCGAAGCGGAGGATCTCGATCGGGTCGGTGCCGAGGAAGGTGACTCCGGCCCGCCCGGTGTCCGGGCCGAACCAGCCGGTCAGGTGGTGTTCGACGCGCCGCAGCACCTCGTCGGGTCCGACGTCCACCGGGCTGTCATGTACAGGATCGTCGTGCACCGGATCGTCGTCGTGGGTGGGATCGTCGGTTGCGCTCATAGCGGTCGATCGTAGGATCGCCACGCCGCGGCAGTTCGTTGTGACGGCGGATGGGAGGGCCCACATGGCACAGGTGCTAAGCAAGGGCGCGAACGCCCCGCTTCCGACGACGGATGTGCGGGTCGAGGTGTCTTCGTCCACCCCGCTCGACATCGCCGCGTTGCTGGTCACCCCGTCCGGCAAGGTGCGGGGGGACGCCGACTTCGTCTTCTTCAACCAGCCGGCCGGTCCGGGGGTGCGCCTCGCGCCGCCGTCGGCGCTGGAGTTCACGCTCACCGCGGTGCCGCCCGACATCGACAAGGTCGTGGTCACGGGCAGCCTGGACGGCGCCGGCCCGCCGACCTTCGCCGGCGTGCGCGGCCTGGCCGTGGTCGTGCGGGACGCGCGCGGCCAGGAGGTCGTCCGGTTCGACCCGGCCGGGATGAGCAGCGAGACGGCCCTCGTGCTGGTCGAGCTGTACCGCCGTGCCGGGAGCTGGAAGGTGCGTGCCGTCGGCCAGGGCTACGCCTCCGGCCTGGCCGGGATCGCCACCGACTTCGGGATCACCGTCGACGACCCGGGCTCCGGGAACACCGCGGCGGCACCAGCGTCCGCGGGCCCCGGAGCCGGAACGGGGGCCCCGCCACCGTCGCAGTACGACGCCCCGACGCAGGTCGTCTCGCCCCCGCCCGGCCAGCAGTGGGGTCCGCCGCCGCCGAACCCGCAGCAGTGGGGCCCGCCGCCGGGCCAGCAGTGGGGTCCCCCGCCCGGTCAGCAGTGGGGTCCCCCGCCTGGCGCGCCGCCGCAGGCTCCGCCGCCGCCGAACCCGCAGCAGTGGGGCCCGCCGCCGGGCCAGCAGTGGGGCCCGCCGCCCGGTCAGCAGTGGGGTCCGCCGCCCGCCGGCCCGCCCGGCCCGGGTGCTCCCGCCGGCGCGGTGCCCGGCCGGGTGAACCTGGACAAGGGCCGGGTCTCGCTGCGCAAGGGCCAGAGCGTGTCCCTGGTCAAGACCGGCGCCCCGCCGCTGGTCCGGGTCCGGATGGGTCTCGGCTGGGATCCCGCGCAGCAGGGCCGCTCCATCGACCTCGACGCGTCCTGCATCCTGTTCGACGACCGCGGGAAGGACGTCGACAAGGTCTGGTTCATGTCGAAGAAGGGGGCGCGTGGCGCCGTCCGCCACTCGGGGGACAACCTCACCGGCCAGGGCGGGGGCGATGACGAGACCATCTTCGTCGATCTCGGCGCGCTGCCGCAGAACGTCGTCAGTCTGATCTTCACGGTGAACAGCTTCCAGGGGCAGTCCTTCACCGACATCCGCAATGCCTTCTGCCGGCTCGTCGACGACCAGACCAACCAGGAGCTGGTGCGGTTCGACCTGTCCGAGTCGAAGCCGGCGACGGGACTGGTGATGTGCCGTCTCCAGCGGGAGCCGGGGGCGCCAACCTGGGTGATGACCGCGATCGGCGAGTTCCACGACGGGCGCACCGTGCGCGCGATGGTCGGGCCGTCCCGCCAGTACCTCTGAACCGGTACTGCCGCCGGGCCCGGCGGCAGTACCGGCGAAGTGCCGGTGTGGTGCCAGGCCCGGTAGCGGCACGGTGTGATGCCGGTGTGGCGCCGCTGACTGTCCTCGCTGGTTGCGGCCGGCCGGCGCGCGGGTAGCCTCCGCCCGTGACCCCTCCGGCCCTTCCTGCTCCGCTGACCCTCCGCGCTGCCTCCGTCCCGGTTCCGCCGACCACCACCCGGGCCGTCCCGGCCGAGGCCGCCCGATGACCGCCCGGCCGGGGCCGGCCCGGGTGTACTGCCGTCGCCTCGCGGGGCTGCTGGTGCTCGACCCGAACGGCGACCAGGTCGGCCGGGTCCACGATGTGATCGTCACGCTGCGCCTGGGGCACGAGCCGCCGCGCGTGCTCGGGCTGGCCGTCGAGGTGCAGCGCCGGCCGATCTTCGTGCCGATCTCCCGGGTGACGGGCGTCGAGTCCGGGGCGGTGGTGCTGTCGTCCGCCCGGCTGAGCTGGCGCCGCTTCGCGCAGCGGCCGAACGAGACGCGCGTGCTCGCAGAGCTGCTCGACCGCCGGGTCACGCTCCTGCAGCCCCACGCCGACTCGACCGCCCGCGGCCAGGGTGCCGCGGGCGGCGGGGGAGCCCCGGTCGATTCCGGCGCCGCGAGCCCGCCCGGCCGTGAGGTGACCGTCGTCGACGCGGCGATCGAGCCCACCCGCACCGGCGACTGGGTCCTCGACCAGGTGGCGGTGCGGGTCGGCCGGGGCCGGCGTGGCGAGGTCCGCACCGTCGGCTGGGACGAGGTGACCGGCTTCTCGCTGCCGGAGGAGGGCCAGGGCGCGGCGAACCTGCTCGCCGCGTTCGAGAAGCTGCGGCCCGCCGACCTCGCCTCGCTGCTGCACGACCTGTCCCGCAAGCGCCGCGCCGAGGTCGCCGCCGCGCTCGACGACGAGCGGCTCGCGGACGTCCTCGAGGAGCTCCCCGAGGACGAGCAGGTCGAGCTGCTCGGTGGCCTCGCCGCCGAGCGCGCCGCGGACGTGCTCGAGGCGATGGGCCCCGACGACGCCGCCGACCTGCTGGGGGAGCTGCCCGCCGACGAGGCCGAGCGGCTGCTGCGCCTGATGGAACCCGAGGAGGCGGCACCCGTGCGCCGCCTGCTCGTCTACGCGGACGACACCGCGGGCGGCATGATGACCAGCGAACCGGTGGTGCTCGCCCCGAACGCGACCGTCGCCGAGGCGTTGGCCCGCGTCCGCGAGCCGGAGCTCTCGCCGGCGCTGGCCGCCCAGGTGTACGTCGTGCGCCCCCCCTACGAGACGCCGACGGGGCGGTACCTGGGCCTCGCGCACTTCCAGCGGCTGCTGCGCGAGCCCCCGAGCACCCTGGTCGGCGGGGTGATCGACGTCGACATCACCCCGCTGCGGCCGGATACCCCTCTGCCCGAGGTGACGCGCCACCTGGCCTCGTACAACCTGGTGGCGGCGCCCGTCCTCGACGACGCGGGACGGCTGGTGGGGGTGGTGACCGTGGACGACGTGCTGGACCACCTGCTGCCGTCCGACTGGCGGGAGAGCCAGCCCAACCCGGACGGCGAGGAGGAGATGCCGCCGGGGGCGATGAGCGCTCCGCCGGCCGGCGACCCGGAGCCGGGCGGGCGCGGTGAGGTGGGTACCGCTCCCGCGGCCACATGAGCGGGCTGCTGCGGCGTCGGGGGGAGCGGCTCGACCAGCCGCGGGCGTCGCGCCGGGCGCACATCCGGCCGAGCTACGAGCCGGACGCGTTCGGCCGCGCCGCCGAGCGGATCGCGCGGTTCCTGGGCACCGCGCGGTTCATCGCCGTGCAGACCATCGTGGTCGTGCTGTGGCTGGTCTACAACTTCGCGGCACCGCCGTCGCTGCGGTTCGACAACTACCCGTTCATCTTCCTGACGCTGGCGCTGTCGATGCAGGCCGCGTACGCCGCGCCGCTGATCCTGCTGGCGCAGAACCGGCAGGACGACCGGGACCGCGCGAACCTCGCGCAGGACCGGGAGGCCTCGGTGCGCATCCAGGACGACACGGAGTACCTGGCCCGCGAGCTGGCCGCGATGCGGATCTCCATCGGTGACCTCGCCACCCGGGACTTCCTCCGGGCCGAGCTGAAGATCCTGCTCGCGGACCTCGACGGCACCCGCGCCGACGGCGGCCGGCGGGACAGGCGGGACCGCCGGCGCCGGCGCGAGGACCTGGGCACCGTGCCGAACGGAGCGGTCGGGCCTGCCGGCGCCAACCACTTGAGCCCGCCAGCCCGACCGCCCGGCGGTGACCCGCCGCCCGGAGGCTAGGGGAGGTTGCCGCGGCAGAGGGTCAACACGGCGACGGCGATCTCGACGCCGCGGGGGCCGAGGCCGTCCGCCCAGCTGGCGATGATCTCGTTCTCCCGTCCGTGCTGGATGCGCGGCCCGCCCTCCTCGGCGCGCAGCGCCTGGACCTGCCGGGACAGCTCCTTGCGGGCCGCCACGAGCGCCCGCAGCTTGGCGTCGATGTCGTCGATCAGCTGACGTCCCTCGTCGATGGAGGCGATCGTCAGCGGCGCGGACGGGTCGGTGCCGGGTTGGGGGATGGCGGCCTGGGCGTCGGCGGGTGCGGCGGCCGAGCTGGAAGCGGCGGAGCCGGAAGCGGCGTCGACGGCGTTCGTCACAGGTGGGCCCTTCGGTCGGGCCCGGCAGCCCGCGCCACTAGGGGCCCGGGTGTTGCCGGGCTGTGGTCTGGCGCGGAGCCGCGTGGGATCAGCGGCCGAGCGGGGACCGAACCCGGCCCCCGTAAAAGGGTCGCGGTGGAAGAAGGCCGACCAGGCCGAGACACGGCCGCGCGACCCCGGCCAGCCGGGCGACCCTCGCCAGCTGAGCCGTGCGCACGTGTGGCCCACCGCACTCCATGTGTCGAGCATGCCACCGCGGGGGCCGCGGAGTCCAGAACGGGCGGATGTGAGGCCAGGCGTGAGCCGGCGCGGTGAGATGATCGCCGAATGGACCAGATGGAGCTGGCCGAGATGCCCCGCCGCTTGTTCTCCTGTACCCCGTCACGTCTGGCGAGTTTCGAGGACTGCCCGCGCCGGTACCGGATGACCTACCTTGACCGGCCGGCGCCGCCGAAGGGGCCGCCGTGGGCGCACACCTCGGTCGGCGTCAGCGTGCACAACGCGCTGCACCGCTGGTGGGACGTCCCCCTGCCGGCGCGCACCCCCGAGCGGGCCGGGACGCTGCTGCGCACCAGCTGGGTCGAGGACGGCTTTCGCGACGGTGCGCAGTCCGCGGCCTGGCGGGAGCGGGCCGCGGGGATGGTCGAGGCCTACACCGCCGGTATCGACCCGGCTGCGGAGCCCCGGGCGGTGGAACGCCAGGTAGCCACCCGGACAGACATGCTGGCCTTCCATGGCCGGGTCGACCGCCTGGACGAGCGCGGCGGTGAGCTCGTTGTGGTCGACTACAAGACCGGGCGGCGGGCGCCGACGGACGATGACGCGCGCGGGTCCTCGGCCCTGGCCCTCTACGCCCTGGCCGCGGGGCGGATGCTGCGCCGGCCGTGCCGGCGGGTCGAGCTGCACCATCTCCCGACCGGAACGGTCGCCGTCGCCGAGCACACCGAGGAGTCGACGGCCCGGCACGTGCGGCGCGCCGAGTCCGTCGCGCGGGACGCGGCCGAGGCGACCGAACGGCTGCGCGCCGGCGCGGACGGGGACACCGCCTTCCCACCCAGCCCCGGGCCGCTGTGCTCCTGGTGTGACTTCCGGCGGCACTGCCCGCAGGGGCGGGCGGTCTCACCTGACCGGGAGCCCTGGGCGGCGTTGGCCGAGTAGGGCAGGCCGGAGGCTGGCAGTTTGCTGCAATCTTGGTGACTCGCCGTAGTCTCTGCGTGCTGGCCCGGGGCTGTGGCTTCTAAGCTTCCGATGGGGGTGGCGCGGCTGGGGCAGGGCTGTCGCCTGCCCTGACGGCCGTGCGTCCCATCCGCTCTGACCAGTTCGGGAGCCGTAATGGTGCCGCGCAAACTAGCCCTCTCCGAGCACGATCTCGCCACCGCCTCGTGGCGCTCCGCCCAGGCCGACGGCGGCGAGGCCAACCGGGTGGAGGTGGCGAGGATCCCCGGCGGCATGGCCATGCGGGACTCCGACCAGCCGGTCGGGCCCGTCCTGCTGTTCACCGACGACGAGTGGGGCGCCTTCACCGCGGGGCTCACCGACGGCGAGTTCGATCTGACGTCCTGACACTGGGCCTGTCTGAACTCAGGGCCTGCCTGACCCAGGGCCTGTCCTTTGAACAGCAGGAGGGACCGGTGCCAACCGGACAGATTGGTGCCGGTCCCTCCGACCGAATCCGGGATCACCGCGCGGCGACCCCGTGGGATGTCCGTGCGGTCAGTTCAGCGTTCCGGTGCGGACAGCGCTGACGAACGACGACCAGGACTGCTCGGAGAACTCCAGTGTTCCGCCGGCGCGGTCCTTGGAGTCGCGTACGTATGCCGAGCCGGTTCCGGGCGCCCATTCGACACAGTTGCCACGCGGCTGGCTGTAGCTGCTGGTCCGCCAATGGAGGGTCTCGACGTCGCCTGCAGCGATGCCGCCCGTGTAAGCCTTCACTCCTGTTTCACCTTCTCGACTATGCGCATGATCATGGCGCCTGCCTCGTCAGGACCGAGAGCGCAGGCCCGCAGTTTCTCGAAGGCGACCTTATAGCGCTGAACCTCGTGCGCCTTTTCCAAGTACATCGCGCCGGCAAGTTCTTCGAGATAGACCACGGGTTGGTCTCGGGCGTCCGGGAACTCGAAGAGGGTGAACGGAAAGCCCTGGGCCTGGTAGCCGCCGGCTTCGAAAGGGATCACCTGGATGGTGACCCGGCCGCGGTCCGCCTCGGCCAGCAGGTGCTCCAACTGGCCGCGCAGCACGTCAGGCCCGCCGACCGGCCGGCGCAGCACCGCCTCGTCGAGGATCACCCGGACCTGCGGCCAGCCGCTCTGGCTCAGCCGCTTCTGGCGCTCCCGCTTGAGTGCGACCGTCCGCTCGGCCTCGGACGGCGAGCCGTCACGGTCGAAGTCCATGGCCAGTGCCCGGGTGTACTCCTCGGTCTGCAGCAGGCCGGGGACGAGTGCCGACTCGTAGGTGAGGATGGCCTGCGCGTCCCCCTCGAGGCCGATCAGGGTCTCCAGCCACTCCGGCACCGCGTCGCCGAAGGACTGCCACCACCCCTGTTCCTTCGACTGGCGCACCAGGTCGAGCAGCGCCTGCCGCCGGGGCGTGTCCTGCAGCTTGTACAGGTCAAGCAGGTCGCGCACATCGCGAAGGCGAGCGGGTGTCCGCCCGGTCTCGACCCGGCTGATCTTCGAGGGCGAGCATTCGAGATGGCGCGCGGCGTCGTCCGCCGACAGGCCGGCCTGTTCCCGAAGTCGGCGGAGCTCGGCGCCGAGCCGCCGACGGCGCACTGTGGGGCTTCCCCCGCTGGTGTGCTCGGACATGGTGCCTCTCTGTCACTGTTTGCGTAGGTGCGGTGCGCGTCGTCGCCGCGCGCGGTTACCGTTCGCGGTCACTGTCCGCGTTGTGACCGCCTGTTCACCGAACCGTTCGGCCGGCGGCGTGCGCGCGGGGCAGGATGCCTGCTTTCGCGGCCGGACCACTACGTGGCGCTTGTATTCACTAAAATAGTTCGCTAAATATGACTTTTCGCGTGGCAATGTAGCCTGAGCGTCATGATCTCAGCATAAGCGGACGGAGGGCGGGAACAATGGATGCACAATCATCGTGAATGCATGTGCGGCGCTCGCGTCCCTGTCTGACACTAAGTGTCCGGTATCTTGCTTTGGGTGTCGGGCTCGCCGATGATCGTGGCGGGTGGCGAACCATCGGACGGGGTGATCGTGATGGTGGGTGATCCGAGCTCGCGCGCCGCGAGCCCGAACGGTCCGGCTCCGGCCGGAGCCGCGTTCGCGGGCGGCCACGGCGGCCCTGCCCGGGAGGAGATCCACGCTGGTGGGACCGCGGGAGGCGCTCACGCCGGCGTCGGTGGCACCGCCGCGGAGGCCAGTCGCTTCCAGGTCTTCGACGGCGACGGCCGGTTTGTCGGCGTCTTCGCGAGCTGGGAGGCCGCGCACGCCTGGAGTCACTGGCGCGCCGCCGAGCCGGTGACCAGGCTGCCCGTCCGCATCGAGGACCATCTCGACCGGCGCACCTGGACGGTGGAGCCGGGTCTGTGCCAACTCACCGTGTGGCGGCGGCACTCCGAGTTCCGCGTGTGCCCGCCGCCCGGCGCCCCCGCGCCCGACCCGGCGCGCCCGGGGGCGGCCGGGGCCGGCCCGCACTCCGGCCCCGGCGGTTCCCCGCCCGGTCCGGCTTTCTCGTCCGGTCCGGCTTTCTTGTCCGGCTCGGCTTTCTCGTCCGGTCCGGCCGCGTCGCTCGGCTCGGCTGTCATGCCCGGCACAGCCATCGCGCTCGACCCGGCAATCCTGTCCGACCCGGCGTTCCCGCTCGGCGCGGCCCACCCGCGGCGGCTGGTCTGTCGTCTCCTCGGCCACGGACACATGATGGCGCGCGGTC
>NZ_UBIZ01000209.1:0-11481 GCF_900465275.1 Parafrankia sp. Ea1.12
ACCAGCCGGGCCGCAATGTTCGCCAGAAAGCCGGACTGAACCGGGGCATCCTCGCCAACGGCTGGGGTCTGCTTGCCCGGCGGTTGGAACAGAAAGCACCCGGCCGGGTGGAGAAGATCCCGGCCGCTTACACCAGCCTGTGTTGCTCGTCCTGCGGGCATGTGGCGCCCGGGAACCGCGAGAGCCAAGCGGTGTTCCGGTGCGTCGCCTGCGGGCATACGGCCAACGCGGACGTGAACGCGGCATGCAACATCGCGGCTGGACGGGCCGTGACCGCGCGGGGAGGGGCGACGTCGGCCGCGCCCGCTAACCGCGAACCTCAACACTCCACACCTCCTCTGGTGGGTGTGTAGGAGTTGGAATCCCCCGCGTTCAGCGGGGGAGGACGTCAACAATCCTCAAGCGTAGCGGGAGCCGGCGCGGTGACCCGGGGACCGCTCGACCGGCCGGAGGAACGCGACGACGTGACGGCGGTCGTCTCGCGCCCCGGCTCCGAGAGGCGGTAGATGCGCCGGGCGTTGCCCGCTCCGATGAGCTCGGCGACGCGCCGGGCGTCGTCGTCGGTCCAGTCGCCGTCCGCGATGCCGTCGCCGAGCACGGTGGACAGGGCCTGCCGGAACAGCCGCGCGCCGAGCAGGTAGAGCTCGGCGAGCCCGAACGCGTCGGTGGAGAACAGGAACCTGCTGAACGGGGCGAGCTCGAGCGCCTCGGCCAGCAGCGCCGGGGCGCGGCGCCCGACGTTGTGCACGGCGAGCCCGACGTCCAGGTGGACGGTCGGGAAGACCTGGGCCAGGTACCCCGCCTCCCGGTGGTAGGGGTAGCAGTGCAGCAGCATCACCGGCACCCCGGTCGGCGCGAGGGCCCGCAGCAGGCCGGTGAGCAGCAGCGGGTTGCACCGGTGCAGGTCGAGCTCGGCGTCGCCGTACCCGACGTGGATCTGCACCGGCAGGCCGGCGTCCACGCCCGTCCAGATCAGGAACGCGTGCAGCACCGGGTCGGCGAGCCGGATGGGGACGCCGCGGCGGATCAGGCCGAGCCAGTCGCGGACGGCGGCCGCGACCTCCCGGTCGGTGGGGCGGGTCGCCGGCAGGTCGAGGCCGACCCGGTAGGCGGCGACCGACTTGAGGCCCACGGTCGTCGGGCTCGCGCCGGTCACCCGCTCGCGGACGGTGTCGGCGAAGTGGGTCACCCCGAGCTGGCCGGTGAGGATGTCGACCGCCAGCGCCTCGGCGAGGCGCTCCAGCCGCAGGATGTCGTGGCCCGTCCCGCCGCCGGCGGTGGCGAGCTCGGTCGCCGACGTCAGCGGCTCGGGCAGGTAGCCGGCGTCGACGCAGAACGCGCCGATGCCGGCGGCGCGCAGGAAGCGCCGGTTGACCTCCTCGACGCCGAGCTCCCGGCGCCGCGCGAGGTAGACGTCCGGCGCGGCGTGCCGGGGCAGGTCGAGGACGGGGGCGCACCAGCGGCGTACGGCGAACCCGATGTGGCTGTCGAAGAGGGTCGTCCCGGCCGGGCCCGGCTCGTCGGCCTCGGTGAGCATCCGCTCGAAGTCGGGGCGGTCGAGGTCGCGCAGAAGCAGCCCGTGACAGTGATGATCGACCAGGGAGAGGCTCTCCACGCACGGCAGCACCACATGATCGTGCCCGTTTCACTGCCCGCGCATGCCTGCTGACGGAGGTTAGTCGGCCACCGGCGTCCACCGTCAGTCACAGCCTGTGGATAACTTGTGGATTAATGCCCTCGGTCTGGGGACAACCGAACCGCGAAGCCAGCATGTCCGCTGTCTACCGGGGATTTCGGGTGTACCCGCCTGTGGACGGTGCCGGTGTGCGACCGGGCCTGTTCTCGAGGATCATGCTGGTCATGAACCACCACGCGGCTGAGTCGGTGGCGGCCGAACTGGCATCCCGGGACGTCGTGGCGGTCGCGCTCACGTGGGTGGACAACGCCGGCATCGCCCGGATGAAGGGCGTGCCGGTGAGCCGCCTGGCCCACGCGGTGACGCACGGCGTGGGCGCGTCACCGACCTTCGACGCGTTCCTTGTCGACGACTCCACGCTCGTCACCCGGTACGCCGGCGGACCGGTCGGTGACCTGCGCCTGCGCCCGGACCTCGGCCGGCTCACCCGCCTGCACGCACAGCCCGGCTGGGCCTGGGCGCCGGCCGACCGCTTCGACCTCGCCGGCCGGCCGCACGCGCAGGACTGCCGGGCCTTCGTCCGTGCGCAGACCGCGCGGCTGGCCCGGCGCGGGCTGCGCTGCCGCGCCGGGTTCGAGATCGAGTGGACGGTCTCCCCGGCCGGCCGGGACGACTTCGCCCCCGCCTGCTCCGGGCCCGCGTACGGGATGACCCGGGTGGTCGAGCTCTCCGACTACCTGCGGGATCTGGTCGTCGCCCTGACCAGCCAGGAGATCGCCGTCCTGCAGATCCATCCGGAGTACGCCGCCGGGCAGTTCGAGGTGTCGGTCGCGGCGGAGGACCCGCTCGGGGCCGCCGACACCGCCGTGCTGACCCGGGAGACGGTGCGGGCGGTGTCCCTGCGGCACGGGCTGCGGGTCTCGTTCTCGCCCAAGGTCCTCGCCGGCAGCGTGGGTAACGGCGGTCACCTCCACCTCAGCCTGCACCGCGACCGCGACCGCGACCGCGACGGGGACGGCGGCCGCGCCGGTGAGGTCCGTCGCTCCGGCACCGGCGGGACGAGTCTGATGTCCGGCGGGACGGGACCGTACGGCCTCACCGCGCCGGGCGAGGCGTTCGTCGCGGGCATCCTCGGACGGCTGCCCGCCCTGATGGCTCTCGGTGCCCCGAGTGTGGCCTCCTACCTGCGCCTCGTGCCGTCGCACTGGGCCGGGGCGTTCGCGTGCTGGGGCCTGGAGAACCGGGAGGCCGCGATCCGGCTGATCGTCGGGGCCGAGGGGGAGCCGGGGACGGCGAACGTCGAGGTCAAGTGCTTCGACCTGGCCGCGAACCCGTACCTGGCCGTCGGTGGAGTGCTGGCCGCCGGGCTCGCCGGCCTGGAGTGCCTCGATGATCCGCGCCGGGCGGGCGCCGCTGTCCTGCCGGAGCCGGTCGGGTGCGATCCGGCCAGCCTGGACGGCTCGGAGCTCGCCCGACGCGGGATCCGCCGGCTGCCGACCGGGCTCGGCGAGGCGGTCGCCGCCTTCGAGGCGGACGAGGTGCTGCGCGACGCCCTGGGCACCGAGCTGCACGCGACGCTCGTCGCGGTCCGCCGCGGCGAGATCGAGCTGTTCGCCGGAGCGGATCCGGCCGAGATCGCCGACCGGCTCCGCTGGCGTTACTGAGCCGACCCTCCGGTGTTTCCGGGCCGATCGGTCGGCGTCGGGCCGGGCGCGGCGACCGCGCCCGGCCGGTGACGCAGCGCGTGTGGACGGTTCCGTGCCTGACGGCGTGGTTGGGTACCACCGAGTCACAGGTAGGCAAACCCATGCCCTCGGGTGGCGTCACATGTCACGACCTTTGGCGCCCGGCGGGGAATCCGCCCAGAATTGGCGGACCTCGGTCTGTGTGAGACGTACCGCCGACGTTCGTGAGGAGCCGCGCGTGCGCAAGGTACTGGTGGCAAACCGCAGTGAGATCGCGGTTCGGGTGTTCCGGGCCGCGCACGAGCTCGGGTTGCGGACGGTGGCCGTCTACACCCCCGAGGATGTCTCCGCGCTGCACCGCACGAAGGCGTCCGAGGCCTACGAGCTGTGCGAGCCGGGTCATCCGGTGCGTGGCTACCTCGACATCGACGCGCTGTTGCGGGTCGCCAAGCAGGCGGACGCCGACACGCTGCACCCGGGTTACGGGTTCCTGTCGGAGTCGGCGGTGCTGGCGGAGGCATGCGCGGCGGCTGGCGTGACGTTCGTCGGCCCGCCGCCGGCTGTGCTGCGGCTGACGGGTGACAAGGTGGCGGCCCGTAACGCGGCGATCGCCGCGGGGCTGCCGGTGCTGCGGGCCTCGGAGCCGCTGCCGGACGGCGTCGGTGCGCAGGAGGCCGCGGCCGAGGTCGGGTTCCCGCTGTTCGTGAAGGCGTCGGCGGGTGGTGGCGGGCGCGGGCTGCGCCGGGTGCTGCGTCCGGAGGACCTCGCGGAGGCGGTGGCGAGTGCGTCGCGCGAGGCGGCGGCCGCGTTCGGGGACGGCACGGTCTTCCTGGAGCAGGCGGTGGAGCGGCCGCGTCATGTCGAGGTGCAGGTCTTCGCCGACAACTACGGGAACGTGATCCACCTGTTCGAGCGGGACTGCTCGGTGCAGCGCCGGCACCAGAAGGTCGTCGAGATCGCCCCGGCGCCGGCGCTGGACGAGTCGACCCGGGACGCACTGTGTGATGCCGCGGTGCGCTTCGCCCGTCACGTCGGCTATGTGAACGCCGGGACGGTGGAGTTCCTCGTCGGGGCCGACGGCGCGTTCACGTTCATGGAGATGAACCCGCGCATCCAGGTCGAGCACACGGTGACCGAGGAGGTCACCGGTGTCGACATCGTCGCCGCGCAGCTGCGGGTCGCCGCCGGGGAGAGCCTGACCGACCTGAACCTCACCCAGGACGCGATCGCGCTGCGGGGCACCGCGATCCAGTGCCGGGTGACGACCGAGGATCCCTCGGACGGCTTCCGCCCCGACACCGGGACGATCACCTTCTACCAGTCGCCGGGCGGGCCCGGGGTCCGCCTCGACGGCGCCACCTACCCGGGGGCGGAGGTCAGCCCGTACTTCGACTCGCTGCTGGTGAAGCTGACCGCGCGTGGTTCGACGCTGGAGAAGGCGTCCCGGCGCGCCCGGCGGGCGCTGGGCGAGTTCCGGGTCCGCGGCGTGCGCACCAACATCGAGTTCCTCGGCCGGCTGCTCGAAGACCCCGACTTCCTGGCCGGCGGGGTCACGACCTCGTTCATCGACGAGCGCCCCGGCCTGGTGAACGCCCTCGACGACGGGGACGCGACGAGCCGCATGCTGGCCCGGCTGGCGGAGAGCACGGTGAACGGGCACGCCCGTCCGGCGGGGGTCGCCCTGACGGAGCCGCGCACGCTGCTCCCGCCGCTGCACCCGACCGACACCCCGGCGGCCGGGTCGCGTCAGCTCCTGACCGAGCTGGGGCCGGCCGGGTGGGCGGCGGACCTGCGGGGGCGGACCGCGCTGGCGGTCACCGACACCACGCTGCGTGACGCGCACCAGTCGCTGCTGGCGACCCGGCTGCGCAGCTTCGACATCCTGGCCGCCGCGCCCGCGCTCGCCGAGCTCACCCCGAACCTGCTGAGCCTGGAGTGCTGGGGTGGGGCCACCTACGACGTCGCGTTGCGCTTCCTCGCCGAGGACCCGTGGGAGCGCCTGACGGCGGTGCGGGCGGCGGTGCCGAACATCTGCCTGCAGATGCTGCTGCGCGGGCGCAACGCCGTCGGCTACACCCCCTACCCGGACGACGTCGTGCGCGCGTTCGTCGCCGAGGCGGCGGCCGCCGGGCTCGACATCTTCCGGATCTTCGACGCGCTCAACGACATCGAGCAGATGCGCCCGGCGATCGCCGCCGTGCTGGAGACGAACGCCGTCGCCGAGGGCACCCTGTGCTACACCGGCGACCTGACCGACCCCGGCGAGCGGATCTACACCCTCGACTACTACCTGCGCCTGGCCGACCAGCTCGTCCAGGCCGGCGTGCACGTGTTGGCGATCAAGGACATGGCCGGGCTGCTGCGCCCGGCCGCCGCCCACGCGCTGGTCGCCGCGCTGCGGGAGCGCTTCGACGTACCCGTCCACCTGCACACCCACGACACCGCCGGTGGTCAGCTCGCCACCCTGATCGCGGCCAACGAGGCCGGGGTGGACGCCGTCGACGCGGCGGCCGCGCCGATGTCCGGCGGCACCAGCCAGCCGAACCTCTCCGCCCTGGTCGCCGCCACCGACCACACCCCGCGGGCCACCGGCATCCGGCTCGGCGCGCTGTCGGCGATGGAGTCGTACTGGGAGGCCGTGCGCGATCTCTACTCGCCGTTCGAGGCCGGGCTGCGCGCGCCGACCGGGGCGGTGTACCGGCACGAGATCCCCGGCGGGCAGCTCACCAACCTGCGCCAGCAGGCCATCAGCCTCGGCCTCGGCGACCGCTGGGCCCAGGTCACCGAGTGCTACGCGATCGCGAACGACCTGCTCGGCAAGCCGATCAAGGTCACCCCGACCAGCAAGGTCGTCGGTGACCTGGCGCTGTTCATCGCCGGCGGCTCGGTGGACGTCGACCGGCTGCGTGAGCATCCCGAGGAGTACGACCTGCCCGCCAGCGTCCTGGGCTACCTGGCCGGCGAACTCGGCACACCCCCGGCCGGCTTCGCCGAGCCGTTCCGGGAGCGGGCGCTGGCCGGCCGCCGTCCCGAGCCGCCCGCGGCCACCCTCGCCGCCGAGGACGCCGCCGCGCTGGCCGAGCCCGGCGCCGGCCGGCGGGCGGCGCTGTCCCGGCTGCTGTTCCCCGGCCCGTGGAAGGACTACCGCAAGGCCGTCGCCACCTACGGCGACTCCTCGGTGATCCCCACCGAGGCGTTCCTGTTCGGCCTGGTCCCCGGCCGCCCGGCGAGCGTCATGCTCGAACCCGGAGTCGAGATCATCGTGACGCTGGAGACGGTGGGCGAGCCGGACAGCGCCGGCATGCGCACCCTCTACCTGCGGGTCAACGGCCAGCCCCGCCCGGTTCGGGTCCGCGACAACTCGATCAAGGCGACGGCCACCGCGGCCCGGCGCGCCGACCCGTCCGACCCGACCCACGTCGGCGCCGGCCTGCCCGGGATCGTCACCTTCGCCGTCGCGGCCGGCGACGAGATCGAGAAGGGCCAGAAACTCGCCGTGGTCGAGGCCATGAAGATGGAGGCCGCGGTCACCAGCCCGGCCGCCGGGAAGATCGCCGAACTCGTCCGCTCCAGCGGCGAATCGGTCGAGGTCGGCGACCTTCTCCTGATCCTGCGCCCCTGACGGCACGTTGCCCGCCGCACTACCCCGTAGCTAGTCGATCTTCATAGGCTAGGGGCTTATCCTCAGGCCGAGGCTGTGATCTTGAAAGCTTAGGAGTTTTCCTGCGACGCGCACCGAGGCCAGGCCCTGGCCGCCGAACCTCGGTGCGCCGGCCCGAGACGGGCGTCGCACCGGAACCTTCCACGCCTACCACCCCGACCCGCTGATTTCGAGCTCCTGATCACCGCCGAGCGGGGGTTGGCCAGCATCCGGTGGGACACCCGCGCCTCAGAGCTGGTGCGCGCCGTGCCCGGAGCGGCCCGAGCGGCTCGGGCCGTCGTCCGCTGACCGGGTCGCCCCACCGGCCGGGCGGCGCAGCCGGGACGGGTGGAACACCCAGGCGCGCATCAGCAGGAACCGGACCACCGTCGACGCCAGGTTCGCCAGCACGAGCACGCTGACCTCCGGGAACCGCCCCGGGGAGTCGCTCGCCGCGTGCAGCGCGGCCAGCGAGCCGCTGGTCAGGAGCAGCCCGATGGCGAAGACGAACAGCCCCTGCAGGTGATGGCGGCCGGCGTCGCCGCGGCCGGTGACCCCGAAGGTGAGCCGGCGGTTGGCGGCCGTGTTCGCGACCGCCGTCACCAGCAGCGCGATCAGGTTCGCGGCCTGGGCCCCGGTCGCGGTGCGCAGCAGCACGAACAGCACCAGGTAGGCCAGTGTGCTGGCGATCCCCACCCCGGCGAACCGCAGCAGCTGCCCGGTCAGCCCGGCGGGCACTCCGATCACCGTCGCCCGGTTGCCGGCCGCTCCGGACGCTGCCGCTCCGGTCGCCGCTGTTCCGGGAGCCGCTGTTCCGGGAGCTCCGGCTCCGGGAGCTGCTTCGGGGGCTCCGCCTGCGGCCACTCCGCCTCCGCTCGTGGTCGTTCCGGGCCCGGTCGTTTCGAACCGGGCCGGCTGGTCCGTGTCCGTGTCCGTGTCCGTGCCCGTGCTGGGCGTCCAGGTCAAGGGAGCGCGCCCGAACTCGTGCCGCAGCTGCGCGACGGGCAGCGCACCCGTCCCGAGGGCCCGGGCGAGCCGGGCGACGCCCTTCAGATCCGCCATCGCGGTCGCGAGGACGTCCACCCGGCTGTCGGGATCGTCGACCCAGTCCACCGGGACCTCGTGGATGCGCAGGCCGCACCGCTCGGCGATGACCAGCATCTCCGTGTCGAAGAACCATCCGGTGTCCTGGACCAGCGGCAGCAGGCTCGTGGCGACGTCTGCGCGGATGGCCTTGAAACCGCACTGGGCGTCGGTGAACCGGGCGGCGAGGGTGCCGCGCAGCAGCAGGTTGTAGCAGCGCGAGATCACCTCCCGCTTCGGGCCGCGCACGACCCGGGACGACCGTGAGAGCCGGGTCCCGATCGCGAGGTCGGAATGCCCCGAGATCAGCGGGGCGACCAGGGGGAGCAGCGCGGCCAGGTCCGTCGATAGATCGACGTCCATGTAGGCCAGGACGGGTGCGGCGGAGGCGCCCCAGGCGGTACGCAGCGCCCGGCCGCGTCCCTTCGCCTCGAGGTGGATCACCGAGACCTCGGGCAGCTCGCCCGCCAGCGTGCGGGCGATCACCAGTGTCGTGTCGGTGCTGGCGTTGTCGGCGACCGTGATCCGGAACGGATACGGAAAGGCCCCCCGCAGGTGGGCGTGCAGCCGGCGCACGCAGGGAGCCAGGTCGTTCTCCTCGTTGTAGACCGGGACGACCACGTCGAGCACGGGCTGGCCGGCCGGGAGCAGTCCGGCCCGCGGCCTGGGCACCAGGTCGGTCCGTTCCGCCGTCACCGCGTGGGAGCTGGTCACCCTGCCGCCGCTGGTCCTGGCATCCGTCGTCATGTTGTTCACGGTCCGCCCAGGGCCTGTGCCCGGCGTGTGCCATCCCTGTGCCCCCGCTGTGAGACCAGCCCCCCGGGCTGGGCCGGGTTGGGCTGGGCGTCTCGGTGCGCCGGCCGTCGGCGGGCCTCGGTTTGGCGGTGGAGGCCCCGGGTCCGTTTTGGTGCTCGGCTACTCGCCGTTTCAGGGGGCATTCCCGGCGAAATTCGCTCTGAAAGGGCGAGCGAGATGCGAAACGGCGAGCAGGCCACCCCGATGTGCGGGGTTTTTGTCCGATAGGTGACGGTCTGACCTCGTCGTGGTGGTGCGGGCTGTGGCTCCGCTGCTCGTGAGCGCGGGACCGCCCCGACACCTGGCTTGCTGTTCGTGAGGGCGGGACCGCCCCGACACGCTGGCTGGAGTGGGCCCCGCTCCCCGCCCCCCGTCTCCCTGGACCGGGCGCAACGATGTGTGGCGGGTGGGTGAGTCCATGGACTCACCCACCCGCCACGGTTGTGTCGAGTCGGGGTCAGGCTGTGGTGGTGCCGCTTGGGGTGGTGGTTGTGGTGGTGGTTGGGGTGGTCAGGTTGTAGAGGGTTGTGCCGTCGACGGTGGTGGCGGTGAAGTTCGCCGCGACCCAGGCCGCGATGTCACTGGACGCCTGGCTTCCGCCGTTCTGCCCGCCGAAGCCGCCGCCGCCGATGAAGTAGTGGATGCGGCCGTCCGCCACGTACTGCTTGAACTGCTCGAGGGTGGGGGAGGGGTCGCTGCCGTTGAAGCCACCGATCGCCATCACCGGATCGCCACTGGCGAGCTGGTAGCCGGCGGCGTTGTTCGACCCGACGGACGCCGCCACCCAGGTGTAGGACGAGGCGTCCGCCTCCAGCAGCGCGAGGACCTCCTCGCTGGGGTTACCGGCGCTGAGCAGGCCGCCCATGCCACCGCCGGGGCCGCCCTGCGTGCCGCCGGGAGCAGTGCCGCCCTGAGTAGTGCCGCCGGGGGCGGCGCCGCCCTGAGTAGTGCCGCCGGGGGCGGCGCCGCCCTGAGTAGTGCCTCCGGGGGCGGCGCCGCCCTGAGTAGTGCCTCCGGGGGCCGTCCCTCCGGGGGCCGTGCCGCCCGGAGCTGTACCTCCCGGAGCAGTGCCGCCGCCGGGGACCTGCGTCGTCCCCTGCTGGGCCCCGCCGTTGCCGCCGCCCGGTCCGCCGAACAACTGCCGTCCGCCACCGCCCGGTCCGCCGAAGCCCGAGCCTGCCGGGCCCGCGGACGGGATGGAACCGGTGTGCGGGGTGGCCGCGGTCGCGATCGAGTAGCCGAGCGGCCCGAGCAGCGCCGAGACCAGCGCGGCCGCGACGACCACCAGCCGGGCCGCCCGCGGCAGCCGCGAGAGCACGATGAGCAGCAGTGCCGCCGCGAAACCGACGATCAGCACGACCCAGCGCATCCACGGGTTCCAGTCGGGTGTGCGGTCGAGCAGGACGTAGGACCACAGCGCGGTCAGCACCAGGATCCCGGCCATGGTGGCCGCGGCGATCGGGTGCTCACGGCGGCGCCACAGGGTCGCGGCTCCCATACCGACCACGGCGCCGACCGCGGGGGCGAGCGCGACCGTGTAGTAGGCGTGGAAGATGCCCTGCATCTGGCTGAACACGATGCCGGTGACCAGCAGCCAGCCGCCCCAGACCGCGAGCGCGGCCCGTCCGGGATCGGTGCGGGGTGCGCGCCGGGTGATCCACAGGCCCGCCACCAGCAGGGCGAGCGCGGTCGGCAACAGCCAGGAGATCTGCGCGCCGACCTCGGAGCCGAACATCCGGCCCCAGCCGGTCGTGCCCCACATGGTGCGGGCGCCGCCACCGCCGCCGCCGCCGACGCTGCCGGACTCGTTGCCGGTCAGCCGGCCCAGGCCGTTGTAGCCGAGAGTCAGCTCCAGGATGCTGTTGTGCTGCGACCCGCCGATGTACGGGCGGGCCGAGTCGGGGACGAGCTCGACGATCGCGATGAAGATCCCGGACGGGACGATCAGTCCGAGCGTGCCCGCTCCGACCTGCCACAGCCGCCGGGTGAACCGCGTCGGTGCGGTGACGAGGTAGACGAGGGCCAGCACCGGGACGATCAGCAGCGCCTGCAGCATCTTCGTCAGAAAGCCGAAGCTGACGAACACCCCGGCCCAGACCAGCCAGCGGGTGCCCGCGGTCTCGACGGCGCGCAGCGTCGCGTACGCCGCGGCGACCAGCAGCAGGACGAGCAGGGCGTCCGGGTTGTTGAACCGGAACATCAGCGTCGCGACCGGGGTGATCGCGAGGACGGCCCCGGCGAGCAGCGCCGCGCCGGCCGGGAAGGCCCGGCGCACCGCGGCGTAGAGCAGGCCGACCGTGGCGACGCCCATCAGCGCCTGCGGGACGAGGATGCTCCAGGCGTTCACCCCGAAGACGCGCGCGGAGAGCGCCATCACCCAGATCGAGGCCGGGGGCTTGTCGACGGTGATGGAGTTCCCGGCGTCCGAGGAGGCGTAGAACATCGCCTTCCAGCTCACCGAGCCGGCCTGGACCGACGCCGAGTAGAAGGCGTTCGCCCAGCCGGAGGCGCCCAGGCCCCACAGGTAGAGCACGGCCGTCGCCGCGAGCAGCCCGAGCAGCGCGGGCCGCACCCACCGCGGATCGTCGGGACGTCCGCGCGCGAACCGGCCGATCCGTCCGTCGCCGGGCAGCCGGGCCGGC
>NZ_UBIZ01000377.1:0-248 GCF_900465275.1 Parafrankia sp. Ea1.12
CCTCCCGTCCGGTGCGTGTGGGTCCATGTCCGTGTGATCAGGCGGCGGTGCCACCGCAGGACGGTCCCCGGGGGTGACCAGCCGGTGCGCTCCCAGCGCTCTGGGCAGGAGCCTGATCAGAGCGGCGGGCACCGCCCGGTCCGCCCAGTCCCACCGGGGCTTGGGCTGGGTGCGGCGCAGCACCGCGACCTCATGCCGCAGCACGAGCAACTCGATGTCCTTTGACGCCGACGAACGGCCGAAGAGGA
>NZ_UBIZ01000386.1:0-1368 GCF_900465275.1 Parafrankia sp. Ea1.12
GCCGCCAGCCTGCTACCGGGCCTCCTGGCAGCTACCCGGACCGGACTTCCACCGGCAAGCGACGACGAGCTTACGAAAGGTAGATCGGCCGCTTACACGGCGTCACCTCCAGTCTGCTGGGCGCACGAAAACGACTCAGTACTAGGACTCGGTGCCGAAGGCGCGGAGAAAGGTCGCGGCTGCCTGTCCGGCGACGGCCCGCAGCTCCGCTTGGGGGATCTTCCTAGTTCCCAGCCGGGAGCGGGCCTCCAGCGAGCCCGTGAGCAGGGCGCCGAACTGTTCGGCGGCGATCGCGGGGTCGCCGCCGAGATCCAGCCGGCCGGCCAGGGCCAGTCTGGCCAGCCGCGCCGCCAGCGCGTCGTTGACCCGGTCGCTCGCCCGGTCGCGGACGATGTCGAGCAGGTCCGGCATGGTCGTGATCTCCGAGTGCAGCAGCCGCCGGAGCGCCGACGAACGCTCATCGCAGTAGCACTCGGCCAGGCAACAACCGGTCTCGGTGAGCATCGCGGCCAGATCGCCCTGCTCGCGGAGCTGTTCGACGGCGGCGAGGTTACGGGCCAGCGCCTGGTCGGACAGGGCGGCGACCACCTCGCGGAAGAGGTTCTCCTTGTCCCCGAAGTGGTTGTAGAGGGTGTGCTTCGCGACCTTCGCCTCGGCGGCGATCGCGTCCATCCCCGCCGTGTGGTATCCGTCCCGGGCGAAGATCGTGAACGCGCCGTCCAGGATCGCCTGCCGCTTGTCGATCCGGCCTCTCGCTCCGTCCGGCCTCGCTGCGCCCACCAGGCAAGGATAGCTATCGCACGTGCTGGTGCGCTAAAGTGCACTGATTGGTGCATAACGAGCAGGGGAGTTTCGTTGATCGTCAACGTGCTGCGGTTCAGCTTTCGGAACGACGTCACCGAGGATGAGAAGGCGGAGGTGCTGGCCACGATGCGGCGCACGGCCTCGACCGGGTCGGTCGCGTTCGCCGCCGTCGGGCAGGATCTCGGTGACCCCGCTGAGGGATTCACCCACGCCTACCTCGCGGCGATCCCGGACCTGGACGCGCTGGAGCGGTACATGCACGACCCGGTGCATGTGAAGGGTGACGACGTGATCCTGGGGAGGCTGGCCAGGCTGTCGGCGGTGCGACTGTCCGACGATCTGGATCCCGGGCTGCATCAGGCGATCTTCGCGATGCACGCCCGGAAGGCCGCGATGTATCCGGACTGGGGCCGCGAGGTCGAAGCGCTCCTCACCGCCTAGTGTCCCGGTCCGGAGATCTGCGATCTCATGGGACCTGCGGTGTCATGGAGGTATGGCAGGTAAGCCGAGTCTGCCGCTCGTGCTCACCGGGGCCGAGCGGCGGACCCTTCAGGGGTGGGCCAG
>NZ_UBIZ01000158.1:0-736 GCF_900465275.1 Parafrankia sp. Ea1.12
GGGTACCGCCCGGATCCTCATACTGAGCGATCCGCGCAGCCTGGACCCGGCATCCCTCGGCAACCAGGCCGCGATCACCGCCGTGCTGGGTAACGCCCTGTACGGAACCCTGATGACCACGGACGAGACGGGCAAGATCGCGTACTCGATGGCCGAGTCCTTCGCCACGACCGACGGTGGCGCGACCTTCGCGCTGAAGCTGCGGCCCGGGCTGGTCTTCTCCGACGGGCACTCCGCTCAATGCCGAAGCGGTGAAATTCAACTGGGACCGACTCAAGGACCCGGCCAGCGCCTCACCCCAGCGCTCGGAAGCGGCGATGGTCGCCTCGACCGAGGTAGTCGACGACGTCACCCTGAAAGTCACGATGGTCACCCAGGTGCCCAAGTATGCCCAGTCCGTCGTCACCTCGTCACTGAACTGGATCGCCTCGCCCGCGGCCCTGCGGAAGGGCGCCGCGGCCTTCGACGCCACCCCGATCGGCGCCGGCCCGTTCACGCTGAAGAGCTGGACCCGCCAGGCCGCCATGGAGCTGGTCAAGAACCCCCGCTACTGGGACGCCCCCAAGCCGTACCTGGACACCCTCACCTTCCAGGCCGCGCTCGACTCCAACCAGCGTTACAACACCCTGATCAGTGACGGCGCCGATGTTGCCGTCGAGACGAACTGGATCAACCTGGCCAAGGCCGAGAAGGCGGGTCTGCCGACCGACCTCCTGCCGCTCCGTGTCGGGGTTTT
>NZ_UBIZ01000210.1:0-7091 GCF_900465275.1 Parafrankia sp. Ea1.12
CCCCCCAGGCTCGGCATCCCCCTCGACCGACATCGACACCGACACCGACTTCGCCCCAGCCGGTCACGCCGACGCGGACACCCAGCCCCTCATCTACCGGGCCAGCTAACGTTCGCCGTCCGGGTTCGTCGGTGATCGCGGAGGCGCGGCCATAGGCCGGAGCATCGCCGCCCTGCACGAGTGTGGGATTCCACCGCACGAGGTGCCATTGACGATTCCCTGGCCGTCCTCACCTGGCCGCGGTGGTCAGCCCGTCGCCGGAGGCCATGTCGTCCATGCCGATCCCGGATATGGATGAGCCGGGTATGGAGGTCGCGGCAGACGGGGCTGAATCAGCTCATTCCGTTTGCCGAACAGGCCGGAATGAAGCTGACCCACCTTGCGGCGGCGTTCGTGGTTGCCCATCCCGCCGTCACCTCGACCATCATCGGGCCGTGCACCATGGAACAGCTCGACGACCTGCTCGCCGGCGCCGATATCACCCTCGACGACAAGATCCTCGAGGAGATCGCCGCGATTGTCGCGCCCGGCACCGACGTCGGCCAGCTCGACATGGCCTACGCCCCACCCGCGATCGAGCACGCCACGCTACGCCGACGGCCGGCCGACGACCGCGCCGCCGCCTGAGGAAGGTCCGAGAACGCCCGGCGGTGAAGGGGATTCCGGGGAACGGCGGCGCCATTCGGAGTAGTTCTCGGCGAGGCGGTGCAGGCCGGTTCTGATGCGGGACTCGCCGAGTTCCGCCAGCAGCGCGGCGACGTGGTCGGCGGCGAGTGCGGCGAGCAGGGTGTGCGCGGCGTGGTCCGGATCGGGTGCGCCGTCCAGCAGGATCGCCACGTGTCGGTGCCAGAACCGGTAGGCCCCGATCCGGTAGCGGGCTCCGGGTGTCGCGGTCTCCGACATCCGTACCAGGTCCAGGTGCTCCAGCAGGTAGTCGAGGTATGCGCCGACGAACGCGGTGAGCCGTTCGGAGGACGCCGCTCCGGGGCCGAGTGGCGGCGGCCCGTGCAGGATCGCCTCCTGCAGCATCTGCTCCCGCGTGTCGAGCAGTGCGACCGCCAGGCCCGCCTTGTCCCCGAAGCGGCGGAAGAGGGTGCCCTTGCCCACCCCGGCGGCCGCCGCGATCTGGTCCATGGAGACCGCCGCGACTCCGTGCTCGGCGAACAGCCGGGCGGCGGCGTCCAGCACGGCGACCCGGTTGCGCGCGGCGTCAGCTCGTTCCCTTGGCGGCGGGGTGCGAAGCAGCTCCAACGGTGTTGCGCAACCGGACTGCGGTCCGCTAAGGTTCTCCTGCACAACCGGACTATAGTCCGATTCTTTGGAGGTGGGAGCATGACCGCACTCATTACCCGTGACGAGCTGAAGGCGGCGATCGCCGCCGGGAACGTGACCGTCGTCGACGCGCTGGGTGGCGAGTACTTCGCGCAGCAGCACCTGCCCGGCGCCCTCGCCCTGCGCCCCACCGAGGTCGACGCCAAGGCACCGGCCGTGCTGCCGGACCGCGACACCGCCATCGTCACCTACTGCTCCAACCCTGCCTGCCCGAACAGCGGCCAGGTCGCCGACCGGCTCACCGCGCTCGGCTACCCCAACGTCCGCAAGTACCGCGAGGGCATCGAGGACTGGGTGGCGGCTGGCCTGCCGACCGAATCGGCCTAACCCGGAACCGCCGCGGCGGCAGGGCCTGTCGGTGTTTGGTGGTACTCGTCCGGAAGCCGGAAGCCGGGCGCCGCGCGCTCGTCGCTAGGCGTCTCGGTAGCCGGGATGTCCTCGACCCGACGGTAGACCGGCAGGCCCCGCTCCTGGGCGATCTGGATGCCCTGGTCGGCGCCGGTGGACTCCGCCGGGTAGCCGGAGCACCGTCGCAATGCTGGAGCAGGCGTTCCGCGGTGGGGTACATGATCTGTCCGGCGACCGGGTCGGCCGGGCCGGTGTCGCCCGCGCCGCGCAACACGGGCAGTGCGACCCACTCTCCGATCATCGGGACGTCGCCGCTGCGGAAGACCGGCCAGGCAGCTTCCTCCAGGCGGGCCTCAGGGGGTCTGCTGCGTCGGACGCGGCGCCCTACCGTCTGCCCCGAAGGTGCGGCCACAGCATCAGAGTCGAACATCGGAACTCCTGGTCGGGGCATGCACGGATGGCGTGGTCGGTGCTGGCACCGGACTGAGGTCGCCCTGCTGGCGCTGTCGACGTGTCGACACCGGGCGCCGGACCCCGGACAACACGTGCCGTACCCCGGACGCGGGGCACCGGCCTTCGGCTGCGGGGTAAATCCGGGGTGCACCCGGGGGTGCATGATGGTCGACATGGGTGCTGACGAGCCGGCGCAGAGCGCATGGTCGCGGGTGGACACGAGCGTGCCGCACTCCGCTCGGGTCTGGAACTACTGGCTCGGGGGCAAGGACAACTTTCCCGCCGACCGGGAATTGGGGGACAAGGTCTTCGAGGTCTACCCGGACATCGTGCGGGTCGCCCGCGCGCAGCGGGAGTTCCTGGTCCGAGCGATTACCTTCCTTGCCCGCGAGGTGGGCATCCGCCAGTTCCTGGACATCGGCACCGGCCTGCCGACCGCCGACAACACCCATGAGGTCGCGCAGCGGATCGCCCCGGACTCCCGCATCGCGTACGTCGACAACGATCCTCTGGTGCTGGTGCATGCCCGCGCGCTGCTGACCAGCGCACCCGGCGGCGCCACCGCCTACATCGAGGCCGACGTGCGCGACCCCGACAGGATTCTCGCGGGGGCGGCCGAGCTCCTGGACTTCACCAGGCCGGTCGCTCTGGTGATGTTCGGCATCATGGGGAACGTCGCCGACACCGACGAGGCGAAAAAGATCGTGAAACGGCTACTCGACGAGGTGCCGCCGGGAAGCTACCTCGCGCTCAACGATGGCACGCACGGCGAGGCCGTGGACAAGGCAATCGAGATCACCCAGGCAGATGGGCACCCCTACAACCTGCGTACCCCGGAGCAGGTCGCGTCCTTCTTCGACGGCCTCGACCTCGTCGAGCCAGGCGTGGTCTCAACGCCCCTCTGGCGGCCCGCGCCCGGGTCGGAGCCGCAGCCGCTCCACATCTTCGGCGGGGTCGGCCGCAAGCCGTAGCCCGTCCTCGACCGGGGCTGGCCGTCCTCCGGGGGACGGCGTCACGGGGCTGGTGGCCACGATCGGCGGGGTCTTGGTCGCGCTGACAGGCGCGACCGCTGGACTGCTGCAGTCCGCTCACGAAGTGGTCGTAACGGCCCGCGAGTGGTGACGAGGGAAACGGAGGTGGTGAAAGATCGCCTTCGGATCCTGCGGGGATCCGGTGTCATTCTGGGGTCGGGGCCCATGCGCCGTGTACGGACGCACGACGGCGTGGCTGTGCGTTTCCGCTGGTAGATGGCCTGTTCTCGCGGTTGGGGATGGAAATTGTGGGGCCGGGGATGGCGGGGTGGCGGTTCGCATTGTGCGCGGTTCTGACCACTGGTCACTGTGACTATCGGTGTGACCTGGCATTTTGTTGAACTTCTTGCCGGGTGCAAAGCTCGCACAATGCGAACCGCTGTCTGATCCGACAGGCTCACCGGGCCGTGATCGTGTGTTGGTCAGGAGGTGCCGGCTGTCCCGCCAGCACGGCACGGCAACCTCGAAGCCTGCTCGCCGGCGGGACGTCGCGCGGTAGGCCAGGTGTCGGCTCCGGGCGGAGGGTTGGCGTTCAGTTGGGATTTGGTTCGCCAGACCGACGTGTGGGTGCCGGAAACTGGGGTCGGGTCATGCGGTCTGCCGGTATTCGTGGATGAGCCCGCCGAGCCGATCATGTCGAACGGTCGAGGTGTCGGGTTCGGGCGGTGGGCTGGTGCCGGTGCTGAGCGGTGCCTGTTGTTGGAGTGATCGGTGGGGTCGGTGCTGGTTGTAGTGGTCGATGTAGTCGGTGAGGACGGCGGTGGTGTGTTGTTCGCCGAGGATGAGGAGGTGGTCGAGGCATTCGCGGCGGACGGTACCGACCCGGCGTTCCGCGAAAGCGTTCGCGACCGGGGTCCGTACGGGTGTCCGCACGATATCGATGTTGTCGGTGGTGAAGACGGTGTCGAAGACGGCGGTGAACGTCGTGTCGCGGTCACGGATGAGGAACCGGAACCGTGCGGCCTACTCACCCAGAGTAATGGGCAGGTTGCGGGCTTGCTGGGTGGCCCAGCTGTTCGTCGGGCGGAGGATCAGCTGGCGGATCTCCGTTGGGGTGGAGGGCCTGCCGGGTGGGCGGTGCGGCTGGGTTCAGCGGCGGCGGACCAGGTGGCGGTGCCAGCGCAGAATCGTCTCAGGGCGGACCAGCAAGGTCGGCGATGAGGTGCGCGGGAGCAGCCGTGCCAGGCCGGCGAGGATGGCGCGGTCGGCCCAGCAGTACCGGGGCCGGGGCACCTGGCGGCGTAGCACGGTGAGTTCGTGGCGGAGCACAAGGATCTCGGCGTCTTTCGTCGCCGAGCTGCGGGCCACCAGCCCCAGCCAGCCCACCAGCCGACAGAAGACGAGGTAGATCAGCCGAACCGCCATGGCCAGAATCATCCACACGGTGGTTGTCCCGGTCAACAGCACCTGATGGCCGGCAGAGCACGGCTGGACGACAGGCAGAGGTACAGGTGTCCGATCGCCTTCGACGGAAGGCCTATCGATCACCGGCTGAGACAGAAGCCCTGGTCAGATCCTACGGACGAGTTTCGGGCACCCACAGGCTGATCCGCGCGGGCAGTAGACCCGGTCATCGGCGTAACAGTCCATGTCGATAGCGTGGTGCGCGTTTGGCCCGCATCTGCCGGGCCTCCATGGGGGAGGAGGTGCTCGCTGTGGCCAAGGACCTTGAACGGCATCTGGTTGGCTGGGGCAACGCCGAGTATGTCCTCGACCTGTCCAACATCGTTCGCCCTAACCCCTTCGGCGGGCCGGGGAAGCGTACCCTTCGCCGGCTCGTCCTCGTTCTTGACGCACTGGTGCGGCTCACCGGGGACCCGGACGTCGGGGTGTACCTGGTCGCGGACCGGAGCTTGCGCACGGGCCGAGGACGAGCGGAGTTCACCGACCCGTCCGACGCCGACAGACTGGACCGCTGGGTAGCCGACGGCCTTGTAGAGGAGGTCGACGAGGCCGACGAGCGGATTCTCGAGCTGGCATCTGCCGGCCTCCCGGTCATCAGCGGCGACCTGTATGTCGGCCACCGCGACTTGCACCCGTGGATCCAGGGCGACACCGAGCGTTTCCTCAAGCCTGTCAAGGCGAACGAGGCGGGCAGCGCGGTCCGGCTGATTCCTCAGGACATGGGCTTGCGGCCGGCGTACGAAATCTCTCGGCATGGCGAGCGGGACGTTCACAAGGCGATGGGTCTCCTCGACCGTCGGCGACGGCCGCTGCTGAGGTATCTTGGCCGGGCATGGCGCTGCCAGGACCCGCGCTGCACCCTCTACGACGTCCGCAAGAGGCAGGGCAACGTGTTTCCACCGCGGATCCGCGGGAACGTGGCTGTCTGCGCGGTGCACGGCACACCCCTTCTCGACGACGGCCCGCGTCCCCGCGCCACTCAGCTCAAGGTCCTCATCACCGGGGGCGCGACACCCGTCCGTTACACCCTGTCGGAGGGATCCGAGAGGGTGATCGGCCGCCACGTGGAGGCCGGCATCGCGCTGTTCGACCTGCTCGATCGCGATGTCGCCGCCCGGATCAGCAAGGAGCACCTCGTCGTGACCTTCCGCGACGGGAAGGTGCTGGTCCGTGACATCAGCCGGCCCGGGACCTGGATGCGTTCGGCGCGGCGCAACTTCGGATTTGGCGAGTGGACGCTGCTGGATCCTGGTGCCGACTACGCCTTCCATCTCGGCGACGAGGTGAAGATCACCGAGGGCGTGGTCCTTACCCGCAGTGGCCAGCTGTTCCCCAACGAGGTCGCTGACGCCTGGAAGCACGCCGCACCGAAGCGCCGCCAGCCACAGGCTGCCGCCGACGCGCCCACGATCCTGCGCTGATCCGGGCCTGCCCATGCCAGGCACGTTCATGCGCGCGCTGGTCGCCGCCGCGCTCGGGGACAAGTACGAGGTGGGTGACCAGGTCGGCCACGGCGCTTCCGGCCATGTCTTCATGGGCCGACAGCGCAGCCTGGGCCGCGATGTCGCGATCAAGGTTCTCTCGGATACGAGGGCAGGCGCTCCGGCCGGATTCCTCGCGGAAGCCCAGCTTCTCGCCACCCTCGACCATGGGCACATTGTGCGCGTGTACGACATGATCGAGGCCGAGGGCGTATGTCTGATCATCCTCGAGCTGCTGCCGGGCGGAACGCTGGCGGACCGCAGGGCGGAGCTCTCCCCGGAGGCGGCATGCGCGGTCGGCCTCGGCGTCGCCGAGGCGCTCGAGCATGCCCACAGCCACGGTGTGCTGCACCGCGACATCAAGCCGGACAACATCCTGTTCGACGCCAAAGGCGTCGTGAAGGTCACCGATTTCGGGATCTCGAAGATCCTCGGTGGCATGACCGTCAACGTGACCGCGGGCGTCGGCACCCCCAAGTACATGCCGCGCGAACAGCTCGATCCCCTCCGCTACGGCCGGATGGGGCCGGGCACCGACCTGTACGCGCTCGGGACGGTGCTCTACGAACTGCTTGCTGGCCAGTCGCCGTTCGGCGACTGGCCGCAGCCCTGGTCCTATTTCCACTACGCGGAGCACACGGTCCCGTCCGCACCGCCCGGGGTGCCGACCCGGCTCGCCGACGTCATCCTGCGTGCCCTGGCCAAGGACCTTGCCGACCGCCAGCCCACCGCCTACGCCTTCGCCCTCGATCTCGCCACCGCCGCCCGCCAGGCCTACGGCCCACGATGGCTCAGCCGTGCCGGCATGGCGCTGCACCTCTCCGAGGACGTCCGTTACGCCGCCGACCACGCAGAGCCCGTCGCCGGTCCCGACCGGCCGGAGCTGGCGCCGCCAACCGCGGAACCCGCCGCCTCCGCGGGCCCGAACCCCGCAACCGTGATGCCAGGGCCGGGGGCTCCCCAGGCAGGCGCAGCAGGCGAGGATCCCAGGTTCGCGGTGACTGTCATGCCCGACGCGGCGCTCCCCGCCGCCCCCGCTGAC
>NZ_UBIZ01000517.1:0-1262 GCF_900465275.1 Parafrankia sp. Ea1.12
GCGGTTCGGGACCGACCCGGATTCCACCGACCCTGTGGGGTGCCAGAAGTCGGCTTGGGCCCGTGAGCTGGGGTGATGCGACGGTGCGGCGGCCGGCATGATGGTCAGCCATGTTCGTACGCCTGCTCTATCTGATCTTCGTGCGGGTGTGTGGCTGGCTGGTTCTCCTCGGTCGTTCGTCGGCGTCGAAGGACATCGAGTTGCTGGTGCTGCGGCATGAGGTTGCGGTGCTGCGCCGTACCCAGCCCAAGCCCCGGTGGGACTGGGCGGACCGGGCGGTGCTCGCCGCCCTGATCCGACTTCTCCCCAAGGCACTGCGAGCGCACCGGCTGGTCACTCCCGGCACCGTCCTGCGGTGGCACCGCCGCCTGATCACACAGAAATGGACCCTGTGGGGCTCCAGAACCCCGATTTGGGCGGTGACCTGCGCGTTTGCCCGCGGGGCGGGGCCCGTGTCGGGCAGGCTGGGTGGTCATGGTGTGGTCGCTGCTCTACGCCCTGACACGGAACACTCTCGGGCTGATGCTGCTCCGGATGCGTGGGGACACCTCGAAGGAGGCGGAGCTCCTTGTCCTGCGACATCAGGTGGCGGTGCTGCGCCGGCAGGTGAACCGGCCCGGTCCTGGAACCGGCGGATCGGGTGATCCTCGCAGCCCTGTCCCGGCTGCTGCCCCGGTCCAGCTGGGGTTCGTTCTTCGTCACCCCGGCCACCGTGCTGCGCTGGCACCGTGACCTCCTCGCACGCAAACGGACCTACCCGCGGAAGTCGCCCGGTCGGCCGCCGGTCCGCCGGGAGATCCGCGAGCTGGTCCTGCGCCTCGCACGGGAGAACCCGACCTGGGGCCACCGCAGGATCCAGGGAGAACTCGCCGGGCTGGGCTACCCGGTCGGAGTCGCCACCGTCTGGCGGATCCCGCACCGCGCCGGCATCGACCCCGCACCCCGCCGGGCCGACACCTCCTGGCGCACCTTCCTGTCCGCCCAGGCCTCCAGCCTGCTGGCCTGCGACTTCTTCACCGTGGACACCGTGTTCCTGCAACGGATCTACGTGTTCTTCGTCGTCGAACACGCCACCCGCCACGTCCATGTTCTCGGGACCACGAAGCACCCGACCGCAGCCTGGGTCACCCAGCAGGCACGGAACCTACTGATGGACCTCGACGAACGTGGCCACCGGTTCCAGTTCCCCCTCCGTGACCGCGACACCAAGTTCACGGCTTCCTTCGACGCCGTCTTCACCGGAGCCGGCATCGACGTGGTAC
>NZ_UBIZ01000067.1:0-927 GCF_900465275.1 Parafrankia sp. Ea1.12
CTAGTCGCGGTAGGGACCGTCCTTACGGACGGCCCCCCGCACAGATCCCAGCGAGCGGAACTACCGCACTGGGCTCCCGCCTCGGGTGCTGGCGTCGAGCCGAACGGTAGGCAGGGGATGTCGGACCTTTGCGGTCGGTAGCCACCTGTTCGCGATGGGCCCCATCCGTCCCCAGTTCAGGTACCCGCGCTGGCTACGGCGCGATAGCGCCTTGTGCCAGGCATGGAGCACCTCGTAGCGGAAGGATGCCGTCGCGTTCATGTTGCCTGGCACGGCATAGTAGTTCAGGTGGCCGTTGACCACGCTGCGCAACCATTGCCCCTGAACGGGGATGGGTAGGTGACTGCGCCGCTTCGCTTCGATCTTGATCTCGCGTAGCTTCGCCGCCATCCGCCTCTTGTCCGTGACCCGCCGCACCCAGAAGTAGCCCCGCTTGCCCGTCGCGCAGATGTGCGTGAAGCCCAGGAAGCTGAACGTCTCGGGTCTGCCCTGCCCGCGCCGCGACCGGTTCCGGACGGCGAACCGCCCGAACTCGATCAGCCGGGTCTTGTCGGGATGCAACTCCAGGCCGAACTTCGCGAACCTCTCCCGAAGATCGACAAGGAACCGCCGCGCGTCATCCTCGTACTCGAAGCCGGCGACAGCGTCGTCAGCAAAGCGCACGGTGATCACGTCACCGCACGCGAAGTGATTCCGCCACCACCGCACCCACAGGTCGAAGACGTGGTGCAGGTACACGTTAGCGAGCAGCGGTGATACCGAAGCCCCCTGCGGTGACCCTTCCATTGTCTGCGACCGCGCGCCGTTCTCGATGACTCCCGCGCTCAGCCATTTCTGGACCAGGCGCAGGATCCGTTTGTCCGCGATCCGGTGCTCAAGGAACTTGACCAGCCATTGATGACTGAGGCTGGAAAAGAAATCCCGGAT
>NZ_UBIZ01000213.1:0-23577 GCF_900465275.1 Parafrankia sp. Ea1.12
CACATCCCCCGGCACCAGCCCCGCCCCGAAGTTCCCGACCAGCGGCCCCGTCAGCGACCCGCCGCGCCGCGCCGACGGTGCGGGTTTGAGGCGTTACCTGGTTGCACTTGTGAGCCTCATCGTTGCCAGTGTGTTGGCCGCGCTGAGCGTGCTCGCATGGGGATACCTGGACAGTCTGACCCGTCCCAAGAGCGGGCTGGCGACCACCCCGAACGGCAGCACCTCGGCCGGGATCACCACCGCTACTCTGCTTCCCGCGCCGACCGCGACCGCGTCGCGGACACAGGCGACTGCTTCGGCGCACCTCTCCTGCACCGTCGAGGATGACGAGGGCAGCGGAGGACACAAGGGAGCACATGTTGTGTGCCGAGGTGGGGGGAGCGACGACTTCTTCGCTTCCGTCGACTGCGAAAGGTTCGACGATCACAGCGTTTACCGTCACAAAGGTACGGTGGTCAGCATCGGGGGGAGGTCGACGGTGTGGTGCGACCTCAACGCCAAGGTGATCCGCGTCTTCTATACCCCGGTCTGAGCCGGTCTCCCGAACCGGGATCACACGTTCCGTCCGGGCGGGGTTGGAGGTTGAGCGGGCCGAACTCGTACAGGCAGAACACCGCCGTCGGCTCGGCGGGCACCGGAGTGACCTGCTCGTCGGCGATGGCGTAGAAACGACACGCCATCCTGGCTGATGTCGTCAATCACTCCTTGGCGACCAGGAACTCGCCATTTTCGACAGGCTCCAGGTCGAGAACGGCAGCTGATGCTCCACGGAATCTATTTCGCGATCTTCTTGCGGCCACAGACGTGGTTTCCATGCCGGAAAGCCCGATATCTCGTTACGACCCGGCGGCCACAGGCACCTACAGACCCCGGCAGCGCCCATCCATCACGGTCGTTCCTCATCGGCGAGATTATGTCACCAGCCGGACGCTGTCCGCCGGAACCATCTCCTGCCCTCGGCGGCGATTCCTTCGAGGACGTGAATGGTGTGCTGCAGTCCGCTGGCGTCCTGCGTGAGGTCGGCCACCAGCTCGGTCGTCTCGTCCGCGGTGATCTCCTCCGGTGCGGTTTCTGTCATCTGTATCGGGAGTATCTGGCCGTTAACGAGGACTATTTCGACTTTCTGTACGTTCCTGGCGTCCCGGTTGACGCGAATGAAGGCGACCGAGTCGAAGCGGTAGTTCAGACGCCCCTTATCGGAGAAATCTCCTGTATCGAAGTCCAGTACCGACACGAAGTTGCGGACTCCGTCGGCGGTGAGGAGAAAAACGGAGATCTGGTATTTCTTGTAGCGCAACGGACCTCGGTGGACTCGCCCTCGTTTACTTGATGCGGCCTGTGTCTCGATGAAGGCGTGGGCGATGACGTTGCTCGCTGTCAGTCGGTAATGGTGCAGCGCCCGGTCGAGGATTATTCTGCGGTCGCAGTCGAGCCACCGTGCCATCTCCTGATCGTCCGGCCGGTCTGCCAGGTAGGCCTTCCACCGCTCGAATCCTGCCTCTCGTGACGCCCTGACCTTTTCGTACTGATCATGCTCGGCGGCGAATCGTCGCTTCTCGCATTCTTTCTCCAGTCGGGCGAGAACATGGATGTAGGCCGCGGCGGTGACGAAGATCGCTGTCTCGAGGGCCAGGAGAACCTCGACTCCGGCTGTGGCGACCAGCGTCCACAGACCTCCGCCCGCCAGTACGGCGATCCCGACCAGCCCGTACGCACCGAGGCCCGGCACGGCACGCTGTGCTCTCGTGTAGGACAGGTTGGTTCCTCCCCTCCACATCCTCTGCATCTGCCATGCTTCATGCTGTAGCAGCCACGCGACACGATCGGCGCCGATCCAACGTTCCCAGTAGAGGTTGATGATCTCGTTGGCGATGCTGCGTCGGGTCCTGGCCGTCCACTGAAGCCACTCGGCGGGGGCGATACCACTCGGCGGGTTCGTGGCGACGCGGTTCTTGAGATCGTGGTCGATTTTCTTCGCAAACGCTCCGGAGGGCTGCAGGGAACCGGCTTCGTCCGCGGTGTCGATGTACTCAATCTTCCAGGTCGCTCCGTGTCGGACGGCGAGTGCACCGATGGTGAGAACCAGTGTGCACCCGAGCATCGTCCAGGCTTTTCCGGCAGCCGTCAGGCGCACGGCGACGTGTACCGACCAGGCGGCGAGGAACACCGCCGAAACTACGGCACGTAGGCGAGTCTGTTTGGAGATGTCGACTGGATGTGGAGGGCGCGTGCGCGGTGCGACCGGGTCCGGATGGAAGAATTTCTTCACCCGGTCGGTGCGTGCGTTAATCTTCTGCTCGTTGCGGGCCTGAACGATGGCGCGCTGCCATACCTCGTCCTCGAGCGGACCCTCGAGGAACTGTTCCGTGTGACGGAGAATCATGCCCTTCTGCGGGTCGGGCAGGGCGTCGAGCTCCTTGAGTGCCACCGTGACGTCGGTGTTCCTACCTTCGGTCGCCTCCAGCAGCAGGAGCACCGCACGCAGGCTCTGCGCCCAGGGATCATCGCCCTGCTCAGGTTGATCTTCCTGTAAGTCACGTAGCTGCCTGGACTCGTCGGCTGACAGTTCGTTCCTCGATCGTCCGCTGACCAGTGCCAGCAGCCAGTGGAAACGCACTCGGTCGGACTTGGCGGAGCTGACCACGAACTCGCGCATGAGCTGGCGTGCCTGGTCGGCCATGCGCCCGTCCAGGTGGCGGACACCGACCTCGAACTTCTCCTCCGGACTCGCATTAGGGGCGACCGTGTACTGGTTGACGTCGCCGTGGACGACACCAGCCTGGACTCCGACCTGAGAGAAACCGTCGGCGATGTTGGAGGACGAAACTGGGCCGGGCTGGAAGCCCGACCCGGAGGAGAAGCCCCAGTCATCGGTCACGACAATCCCTGCGCGATGGCGATGGCCACCCCGATCTTCGTGGTGAGATCGGCCACATCACCGATCAGCCCACGGACCTTCTTGAGAGCGACCAGCAGCGCTCGGCGGTTCGCTGGTGAATCTGTCTGGAGTGCCTCGTCGGCTGCGGCGAGCTCGGCTTCGGCGGCCGCGTAGGTGTCCTCGTCCACGGTTCCGGTGCTGCGTGCGCTCTGCAGGTCGGTGCGGAAGCCGACGAGCGCCGCCGGGAGGTCCGCCGGGACCCGCTCACCGGTCGCGCCGATGGCCACGCCCCCGTGTATGGCTCCGGACTGCACGCCAACCCGGGCGTTTCCCGACGCGGTGTTGCGGATGTTCTGGTTCGCCTGCATTGTAGATCTCCTCCCGATCCCCGTCTCTGCGGCATCGGCCTTTCCGATGTCCACGGCCAGTTCCTCGGCGAGCGCCTCGGCGAACGAGGCTGCATTCGCCACGGCTCGCTGCTGCCACAGGTGGCGGTCGGTCGACTCCTTGGTGCCGTCGGCGTGGTCGCTGACGCCACGGATCACGATCACGGGCAGGGAGCTGTTCAGCAGCCCAGCCTGGCTGGCCCCCGCGCCTTCCATCTCGATGGCGAGTGCGTCGTTGTAGTGGTCGTGAAGCCAACGGGCCAGGGCCGACACGGTGGAGTTCAACACCACCTCGCCCGCTGCGATCGGCCCGAAGTGCACCTGTGGGAGGGAGTCCGCTTCGACTGGCGGCCGGGCCCAGCTTCTCGTCCGAGACAGGTGGCGTGCGATCTGTTCGGCGCGGTGCGAGAGCGGCCACGTGCGGGGTCGCCCCCAGAGCCCTTCGTCTTCGCTGGTGGCGCCGTGGAAGGCGTAGACGTGAGTGCCCACGACGACGTCACCGAGTGCGATGTGGCGATGAAGACCGCCGGCTACGCCGACGAAGAGCAAAGCCGCCGGCGCAAACTCGGCGATGGCGCGTTCGGCGAGCACTGCTGCCGACTGATTGCCCACGCCGACGTGTGTCAGCGCCACCCGGCATCGGCCGCCGGCCAATCGGCCGACCTCGAAACGGGTTCCCTGCGGATGGCGGTACAGCCGCGCGTCCACCAGATGTTCATGAACTGCCTGGTACTCCAGGTCGAGAGCCGTCAGAACGACGATCGGCCGGGTGTTCGCCACGCTCATCTCTCCTTTTCCGGGTGTGTGTCGGCGGCATCTGCCGCAGGGGCGACGGGCCGGGTGATCGGTGGTGAGAGGACGGAGCTGAGGCCTGCTCGGAACAGGCGGGCAGGCCGCCCGACAGTGGTCCGTTGCTCCCCGCCCACCGGAACGATGAACCCGCTGGCTTTCTGGACCTTTCGGTAGAAATTCCTGGGGTCGAGTGGCGTCCCCCAGACCGCCTCGTACACCTCCTGGAGATCACCGATGGTGAAGGTGGGACCGCAGAAGGCGGCGGCAAGTGCTGAGTTCTCGAGCTTGACCCGGGCGCGTTCGACGCCGTCCGTGATGATTCGACGATGGTCGAAAGCGAGAACCAACTCGCCTGAGAGGACACGGTTCGTCGGCTGCCAGCTCGCATCCGCGGCGTCCGATCCTGCGACCGGTTCCGGCAACCGCGGCGCGACGGCGAGGTAGGCCACCGAGACAACCCGCCCCCGCGGGTCACGGCCGGGCTCGCCGTAGACGCCGAGCTGTTCCAGATACAGGCTCCCGGCCTGGATGCCGGCCTCCTCGGCGAGTTCCCGCCGTGCCGCCGCGTCGAGACCCTCCTCGACGTGCGCCAGGAAGCCACCCGGGAGCGCGAACGCACCTTGGTACGGCTCGATCGCGCGTTCGATCAGCAGCACCTGCAGGCTTGTTCCCCGCAGAGTGAGGATCACGAGGTCGACGGCGAGCAGAACTTCTGGAGGCTCCCATGGATCGTGGATCACGTTGTAAGACTAACTTTTTGTATCGATGACAGAAAGATCTGTCGGCAAGTGGACAGTCAGGGATGGCCCACCGGGTCGATGCGGTCCGGGCGTCTCGAACGACGGAGGTGCCTAGTAGTGGCGGGGCGCCGGAGCGGCAGGGGTGACACGGCGTACGGGCCCCGTGGTGTGGTCGCCCGTGCCACTCCCGAGCCCGGCTGGTGATCTCGCGGCTGGCCCGAGCGTTCGGCGTCCGCGGTCCACGGCCGGCGCGTTTGAGGTGTGGCTCGGCCGTCCCGGCAACACCTGGGAGTACTACCGCGAACTCGCCGACCGGGGCCCGACATACCTTCCCGACCAGGACATATCCGGCTGGATTCGGTTCAACCTGACCCGCCTATCACTAGCAGGCCCAGACCGTGGCCTGCTCGACCGCTCCGGGCGGGTCTGGCGCACGCTCTCAGAATTCGCCGAGACCTCCGGTCTGGACGAGCGGGTGGTCACGGCCTTGCGCGATGTGGCCATGGCCGGGCGCGTCCGCCGCTCACGCTACGAGCCATGCTGAGAGCCTGAGCCTGAGCCTGAGCCTGAGCCTGCAGCAGGCGCAGCGTGACCTGCGTGATCTCACCACTGCACAGGTCCTGGAACCGGTCGGCCGAACCCGCGCCCGCTACTACACGGCCGGCCCCGCTTCCCACCGCCGGTGCTCGACGTCGCGCGCACGTCCATGACCTCGAGGAACCCGTACACCAGCTGACAAGCAACCCGCCGGCCCGCCGAGGCCCGATCGGTGGTCACGGCCGCGTCAGCGCTTGAAGCTTCCTCGGCTGTCGCTGTCTTCGCCGTCGAAGGCGTGTCCAGAGCTGCTGGCACGGCGGGGAAGATCTGTCCGCGCAATACGCGGATCTGTGTACCCAACCAGCATTAATGCGAACCTGAACCCGCAGGTCAACGGCCCGACCGTGTCCGTCAAACCCGCCCACTCAAAGATCCGCCGGGCGGGCTACGCCGGCAATGCGAACGCCAGGAGGATCGGGTAGGAATCGGCCGCTTCAATTGGTAGAAGTTCCAGATTTGCGTAGCTCGCGCCGGCGTATGTACTCTTTACCGATTAGGGGGTTCCTCGGCTGGCTGTCGGGCCAGGTTTGCCGGTTTGAGTGTTGTCGGATGCCCGCAATCGCCGGGGCGGGTTGGTGCCCGGGATGACGTCTCGACCAAGATGTTCCTTAATTAGGTGTTTGAGTTCGGCTCCGTTAATAAGGGTAATACGGTTGCGTTGCGCGAATTGCTCACTAGTGCGGCTAAACCAGGACGTCGTGACCAGTACGCCCGTGGTGGCGTTATGGTCGGTCATGACTCCAGTCAGGGCGTGGACGGCGTCGAGGCCAACGAGTCCGGTCCAGCGCTTCGCCTGAATTAAGCATACGCCGCCGAATACTAGGTTCTTCTGAGTTGCGACGGCATCGACTCCGCCATCCTTGGACGGCACCGTCTGCCACGCTTCGGCTCCCATCGCCACGAACAGCTCTTTGACGAGGCGCTCGAACTCGTTGGGGCTTAGTTTGGGGAGGTTGGGACGGGAGTCGAGATCAGCAAATTCGTCGAGGCCGTCGGTGAACCGAAAGCGCTTGAGGTCGAATTCGATGAATGGAGTTACCGCCTCTAGATCGAACGGGTTGGGCGAGACCAGCGCATTGAGATGCTTCAAGCAGGCGGCGGCATCGACCCGCGCAAGTTCCAGCTCGCCGAACACGTCTCGCTCTGCTTCTACGCTGAGTAGATGTGGTCGGATGTCCTTCCCCGTCGCTCGGTCGATCGATGCGACACGGCCGTTGAAAACGACCGCTTCGATCACTTCGGCGGGGGTTGCGGTGAAGATTTCATGTAGGGTGCGCAGCGCTACCCGAGCCACAAGCTGTGCGTAGCGTCGACGGATCTCGGCAGGCGGACTCGGTACTGAATTGATTTCGTCTCGGCTTTTTACGTAGCGATATTCGCGAACCGTGGAGACCAGATCCTGTGCGGGCAGCTCGATCTCCACGACGACGTCACGATTCTCGGGACGATAGGCGACTTGTCGTCGACTAGGGAATCCAGGCGGATAGTGGGAAGCGTCGAGTGTCTGGTTTATGTACCATTCAACTGCAGCAGGCTCGCCTGCGCTGAAGGAATTCCAACGCGCAGAGATCTCGGCGTTGTGTGCAGCAGCCTGAGCTTCAGCATGCTTGACGCGCTCAGCGTGTTCCGCCCGAGCTGATGCGAGGGCCTGCTGGCGGGCTCTCTCCGCCTTCTCGTGCTCGGCTGTATCCTTTTCCCAGCGCGTCCGCGCGGCAGCGAGATTCCGCTGGTAGCGGCGTGATACACCGGCTAGACGACCGAGAAGCCCGGGCTCGTCCGGGGCATAATCCTCCCAGGCAGGCGGGTCGTGTGCCACCGCCAATGCGCCCGGTTGAAAAACCGGGCGACGCGGTGCGGCCTCGAGACATTGGACGCTGAATGGCGCACGCCCGAGGGCGTCGACAAGCACCTCGTCGAGTTCGGCGAGCTGTGTCCGGAGTGCTGCCGTCCTTTCGTCAGCCGTCCGTTGCTGCGCTGCTACGTGGCGCTCGCGGGCCTCCTTCTCTTGCTGCTTGGCCAGACGCGCCTGCTCGCGTGCGACACGGTCGGCCTCCCTGCGGGCTGCAGCCTGCTGGCGTTCCCATTCCGAGCGGTTTCCGTAACCCTGTGCCACGCCACAACTCCCCGTCGGCGGTACTGTCACGAAACGTACCTATTCTAGGAGAAGGGATAACCGGAAGTGGCTGATATGGGAAGATTCAGTACGGCAGTCGGATGTCGCCCTGGTACTTCAGTGAGACTTCTGTGATCAGATCTGAGCGGCGTTGGGATGCTCCCTGCCGGAGGTAGTGGCGGGTCTGCCGCGCGCCTGATGATGGCGCGTCAGCCACCAGGGCCACCGCACGGTCTGGTCCTTGAGCGGGACAACGAGCCCGGTGAACAGGTGGCGGACCTCGTTGGGAGAACCGTCTCGCCACCGTTGGGTGCATTTCGGCCAGCCTGGTCACGTCGGTCCGCGTGTCGAGGGCCTACCGGTTCGGTCGAACCGGATCCGCAGGGCACCGCCGAGGTTGGTCAGGCACATGGCACGGTCGGGATGGTGCGCGGGGCTGGCCGCCAGCGCCCGCCGCAGAACCTCGGCCACGCTGTCCAGCCCGGAGTGGTCACCGGTACGGAGCGCCTCCACAGCTGCCTGACGGCCCGCGAGGCCGATGATCCGCGCCGGCCCTGACCGACACGGTCTGCGGTCCAGTCGCGCGGGAACCGGCGCGACCGGTCCCAGCTCTGAGCGCCTCGCCGTTTCCGCATTCAGCGTCGCCTCGCTCCGTCCGCCGATGTCAGGAGCGGAGGTGGGACAGCGCGGCGGCGTAGGCCTGTGGATCGGACAGGGCGGGCAGGCTCACGCCCAGGGCGTAGAGCGCTGTTCGCACGGCGACGTCCGGATCCGGGTACAGCGCGCCGCGCAGGGCCCGGGCCAGCCAGCCGAACAGGCTGCTGCGAAGGCGTTCGGCCTCCGTCATCCACGGGGCCGTCGGATCGTTGAGTGACCCACTCGCCGTCGACGCACGCCGCAGCCAGGCGCGTACCTCCAGACCGAGCCGGGACGACGCTGTGATCCGGTTGAAACGGCCGGCCTCCGCGTCGGCGAGTGCCCTGCGCAGGCCGGGTGTACCGGCGACGCCGAGATGATCGGCGATGCGCCGGACCTCGGCGACCGCCGCGGCGCGTTTCGCGGCTGGCGAGGCGGCGGAGACAGCGTCGATCAGGAGGGCGACCTGCTGCGGGTCACGCACCGCCGCGCTCATCGACAGGCCGCCGTCCTCCGGCGCGGCACTGGTGAACCACGGCTCGAACTGGGCCGTCAGCATGGGGCCGGACAGGGCGTTCGGCGTCGGCAGGACACCCGTGACGAGACCGGCGAGCACAACGGCGCGGGTGGCTTCGCGTGCGGCTCCGCCGCCGTCCGGGCTCTGGTCGACGGGGGCACGTCTGACCTGCTCGAGGTGCGCGTCGAGCCGACCGGTCCCGGTTCCCGTCACCTCGTCGATCCGGCCGGGGTCGAAGGCCGTCAGTACCGTCCCGTCGACGGCGTAGGCGAAGCGCGGGTGGGCGTAGTCGTGGCGGAGCACGGCCACCGCTTCGGTGCCCTGGGAGACGGCGGTCAGGAGCGTTCCGACCCCGGCGAACCCGTTAGGTTCGAGGACCACGGTCCATCCGCCCAGCTCGACGGCACCGGCGATCCGCGGGTAGCCGGCGAGGTAGGAGTTCTGCCGCTCGAAGATCTCCTCGGGGCCTAGCTCGGTGAAGGTGTCCGGGTAGCCGCCCATCCGGTGGAGTGCCTCAGTGGTATCGACTCCACGGACGAAGGTGAGGCAGAAGATCTCGCCGAGCGTCTCGCAGAGCCATCTGGCCTCCGTCAGCTTTGCGATCATTCCCGGACTGTACAGATCTTGAGCTGCCGGCCATCACCGCGGTGAGACAGGCCCACCGCTTTCCAGCATCGCGAGCAGGGCTGTCAGCCGGGTGGCGCGGGTCGCCTGGTTCGATGCCGTCAGCAGGCGGTGCAGGACGGAGTAGCGATCGGCGCCGTTCAGCGCGGCGAACGCCGAGCCGGCCGTTGGGGACGCCGCCAGCGCGGCCGCAAGGTCGTCGGGGATCTGGGCCTTCGCCGCCCCCGGGTAGGCCCGGTCCCAGCGCCCGTCCGCCTTCGCGCGCTCGATCTCGGCCTGCCCCCGGGGCCGCATCCGGCCCTCTTCGATCAGTCGCGCCACCAGGACGGTGTTGCGCTCCGACCACAGTGAGGCCTTACGGCGCGGGGTGAAGCGCTGCTGGAAGGTGGCGGCGTCCAGGCTCTTCTTCTGCCCGTCGATCCAGCCGCTGCACAGCGCCTCCTCGAGTGCGAGGTCGTAGCGCAACGATGTCGGCGACGTGGTGCCCTTCTTGGCCAGGACCAGCCAGACGCCGTCGGAGACGTCCTCGTTCACGTCGAGCCAGGCCCGCCACGCGACGCTGTCGGCGACGATCAGCAGTTCCGGCGCGGCGACGGTCCGCGCACTGGTCCCGGCCGCCTCGTCACCCACACCCATGGTGGCGAGCGTACAAAGCCTGGATGTCGGCCGAACCGGGCGCCGTTTCAGGACAGGGGGTGGCCGCGGGCGGCGAGCTGTTCGCGGACGACGACCCGGGCGTAGGAGACCGCTGAATAAGTCCGACACGACGTCGAGGGCCTGCGTGCCCGCGCCAACACCCCATCTGACCGGCCCTGGCGGCCCTTGGCCACCGGACACCGACCCGCTGGTGGGCGGCTGGTGCGGTGGGAGACGGCGTTGCTGTATGCCTCGGTGGATCGGGCGCAGCGCCGGCTGCTGGCGTTGACGCGCCGAGGGGCGTTGGAGCGGTTCCGAGCACGGGTGTATCCCGGGTCGCAGGCATGGTGGTACACGCTGAGTTATCCAGCCGTACAGCTTGTGGTGCCCGCGCCTGCGTCGGAGTGACTTGGGGGGAACGGCGGCGGGGCCGGTGTCTGTGCGCTGGTGGGGAATGGCGGGGCGGTGGCGGGTTTCGCTCGCCCGCCTGAGACAGCGAGTTCGGCGGCGCGCAGCACGTCCGCACGGGCGGTGTGCTGGCGAGTACCGAACAAGTCGAAGGAGACGACCTGGCCAAGCAGGCCGGGCCGGGGACAGTCCTCGACCCGGGCGACGAGGAGCCTGCGCTTGGCGCCGGTCGGGTCGGCGGACCAGGCAGCCTGCCATTCGGCGGTGCCGTAGACGGAGCGGGTGTACGCGGCAGAGAGGACGGCGATTGTCCGTCCCGCGGCGGCGACGCCCTGGTTCATGCCGGTGACCCAGTTCGATCCGGGGACGAAGTCCCAGGCTTGGATCAGGACGCGGTAGCCGGCGTCTTCGAGGGTCCAGGCGATCCATTCGGCCCATGGCCGGTCGGTCTGGGTGTAGGAGACGAAGAAGTCCCACCCGTCACTGCTGGCAGTGGTGCTGTGCGTGTTGCCCCCGTTGCTCACCCGGACAGTGTGCCACCGGGGCAGGCTGGGTCAGACCGTGCTGGTATGGCGTTGGGCCGGTGCCAGGATGGGGCGGTTGATCGGGGCTGCGACGGGGTGAGTGGTGTGCCGTCAGGGAGCTTGCCCTGCCGCCCTTACGCGATCTTCTACGGCTGGTAAAAGTGTGAAAGTTATCAGGTGTCTGAGCGCTGTGCGTCTGCACCGACGGCCAGTTCTGGGCTGAAGTCGCAGGCCACGGGGCTTGTGGCGCCTTGCCAGGGTGCGCCTGTGGGAGGTGATCCGTCCCTTGCGCCACAGTATTTCCCGGCATCCGCTTGGCGGATCTTGAGGTGCAAAGCTGCAGGTCAGGGCGGGTGTTTTGTGCGCCCGGCAGGGATCGAACCTGCGACCCAGTGCTTAGAAGCAATTGGGGCTGGTGCGGAATGCTGAACTGCCTGTTCGCAGGTGGTGCGCGAGCGTCGGAGCCATAGTTATCAGTTGTATGACGGGCCGGCTTTCCGGACTCTGTCTGGAGGTTGTTCTGCTGGCGGTCAAACCTCCGGCGGGTGCACTATACCAAGCTAATGACGGCGCTGCGTCAGTACAGCCTGGCGTTCTGTGGCGGGGCTATGGTTCGAGAGGAACACGGAGTCTGGTGGCGCTGGGTGACGTGGATGCTGCTCCCTCGAACCTGGCAGATGTACGGAGCCCTTTGGCGCCCTGTGACACACCGCCCGCCCAATAGTTAAAGGTGGCGTACTGTGTACGCACTGGTAATCGTACGGATGAGGCCAGGCTTGCTGTGGCGCAGCCAGATTACTCCTCCCGTTGACGCTGGCGAGGCTCAAGAATGCTCACCCATCCTGGATATGTACCGCATACCAGCCCTCTCCTTGTCGGCCAGACGGGCACCACATGCGTTCACGGTATCTGGATGAGGCTCGTTCGCTCGTTTCCAGCGGGAGACGAGCTGGGTGCCCGGTGGGGCATTATAAACGGGTAAGGTCGCGAGCAGTTCTTCTTGTGCTTCCGATGATCTTCATTTTCTCTGGTTGTGAATTGCGAGATCTTCGGGAGGGTAATCGCAAGGCTGCATTCTGTAGTCGAATCCAGGCGTTTGGGGGGTGGGTCAAGTCGTCAGCCGGCGGCAGGCATATCATCCTTCTTCGCACCTAGCGTGGCATCTTCGCCTAGGTATAGAGCCAGCTAGTCGGGTAGCGCCAACCGAGTTGGTTGCTCCCGGGAAAAGAAAACATATTGAACGGGGGCGCTTGCGTGGCACTGCATGTTGCGCGGGTAGAGATCGAAAATTTCCGAAACTTCGGCAAACTGGTAGTCGACCCTTTTCCTGCTACGGCGGTGATAGTCGGCGAAAATAACGTCGGAAAATCGAATTTTCTGTATGCACTTCGACTGATATTTGATCCAGACCTACCGGACAGCGCACGTAGACTCCGGAGCGAAGACTTTTTTGACGGCTCAGGTGGTTGCGGAAAGGCAGTTACTGTTCGCATCGCGGTCGAAATAGCCGACTTTGCGGATGATCCACGGGCCTGCGCAACGCTAAGCGACTGCTACATCTCAGACGACCCTCCCCGGGCTCGACTGGAGTATCGTTTTGAACCCCGTAAGCCGGTGACGGATCTCGATTACGGCGAGAAAGCTATTGCTGGGCCAACCATCGCCGACTACGACTGGCAGCTAGTAGGCGGTAATGACAGTAATTCAGGCCCAATACGAGTTGAGCCACGACGCTACATCGGCATGAAAGTGCTGCCTGCTCTTCGAGACGCCAGCGACGAACTAACTCGACGTCGCTCGCCGCTGCGAGACTTGCTCGACCGCCTAACTCCGGCAGCAGATATATTGGGGAAGGCAGCCTCGGGTGTCAATGCGGCAATGGATCTACTGCTGACTGACGAATCGGTGGGAGATCTCCAGGGTGCTATCCGCACTCGAACCACCGACATGGTCGGGCCTGCATTGCAGGTAAATCCAACTCTAGGCATCGCCCCAACAGCGCCAGATCAACTTTTGCGGCAAATCCGTCTATTTACGGATTCGAATGGTCGGCGCGGAATTAGAGACACGAGCCTCGGCTCTGCCAACGTGCTCTACCTAGCGCTACTCATGGAAACCGTCCGCCAACGACGTATCTCCCACGAGCACGTTACCACCATCCTCGGCGTTGAGGAGCCGGAAGCACATTTGCACGTTCAAGTTCAGAGACGTCTATTTGGATACTTGCTACGTAATGAACCGTCATTGCTGCTGACTTCACACAGCCCTCATATCGCCGCCGTAGCTCCTCTTCGCAGCCTAGTGCTACTGCGAGCAACGGAAGCGGGGAGTATAGCGACTACGACAGGAGCAGCTGGTCTCAGCGAGCAACAGCAAGCCGATCTCGAACGCTATCTGGATACAACTCGGGCAGAGATTCTTTTTGCGCGATTGGCCCTTCTAGTGGAAGGCGATGCTGAACGACATATAGTTCCTGCGCTTGCATCGGCTGCTGACTTTGACCTCGACGAATATGGCATAAGTGTCATTTCAATCCAGGGAACCGACTTTCTTCCTTTCCGAAAACTGCTAGGTAGTCGTGGTATCGACGTTCCTCATTTCGTGATTACTGACGGAGACCGCAAATTTGATTCATATCCTGCCACATCAGATGGTCTAATTCGTGGTCTGCGGCTGCTACAAACGGAGGCGGCACGGACGGCACTAGATAGCTTCCCAGAGCATCCTCGCCGAGATGGACATAGACCGTTGGCGGCGGAACTGGACTGCGAAGTAAGAAGACAGTTGACTAGTGCCCGTGTCTTCGTTGGCGATACCACCCTAGAGGTCGACCTCGCTCGACTACTACCAGAACCATTCCGCAAAGCAGGCGACGAACTACTAGGTGAGAGGGCAGCCGCTGAACAAAATGTCTGCCTAGACAAGATAGTTTCTGGCAGCGACGAAGCGGAGACCCGCCTGGAGTTCGTAAACCGGATTGAGAATGTCGGGAAGGGAAGGTTTGCTCAGCGTGTTTCCGGCCATATATCTCTATCCGACCTACTCTCACTGCGGCATGCATTCGATCCCGGAAACGCCGTCGGATACCTGCTCCAAGCGCTCGACGAGGCCAGTCAGGTAACACGAGGTCGCCCGTTGCTAGTTTGGCCCAAAGAGGAAGAGTCTGACACTCACCCAGAGTCAAACCTGTGACTGAGAGCGTACCTCTTCTCCTGCCCCCGAGGCTTGCCGATGAAATAAGTTCCCTGAACCCTGAACAGAAACGGGCCGTACTTGCAGAGTCCCACACCGTCGTATTGGCAGGTCCGGGTGCTGGGAAAACGAAAATGCTGGTCTCGAAGGCAGCATACGTCTCTTTTGCCAAGATCCATGATCCCCAACGTGTCGCCTGCATGACTTTTGCGAGTAAGGCCGCTGAAGAGATTCGGAAGCGCCTGAGGATGATTCATCCTGCGGCGAGCCGAGCCGTTATCTGCGACACCGTCCACGCTTTCTGTCTAGCGGAGATTCTAAAACCGTTCAGTGTTATCGCTGGCTACCCGCCTGTATCAGATCAATCAGTGATAAATGCGGACCGACAATCCGCGCTCAGGGTCTCTGCCTATTCCCAGGCCGGCCTCAAGGATGACCCGCGATGGAATGAAGATCGAGATACTTCGTGTCGACGTGCGATTTACGCAGATGAATCGCTCGCGAAGTTCGCCCCCCGGGTCATCGCTGCCATGCAGGCCTATGACAAACTCCTTGAAGAGGAAGGAGTGCTGGATTTCGAAGCCATGGTGGGCCGAAGTCTGCAAATTCTTCGCGATCGAGCTGCGGTACGCAGACTTGTCGTTGCCAGATTCCCGTGGCTTCTTGTTGACGAGTACCAGGACCTCGGACCCGTACTACACGCGATTGTCGGGATGCTACGCGCGGCGGGTGCCCGCATTTTTGCCGTCGGTGATCCTGATCAGTGCATCCATGGCTTCATTGGTAGTGATCCGCGTTACCTTGTCGAACTGTCGCAGGATCCAGAGTTTCTTGTCGAGCAGTTGGAGATTAACTACAGAACGGGTCAGATTCTGATCGATGCCGCTATAAGGGTCCTCGGGATGGAGCGGAATTATCGAGCACATGACGTAACCAATGTGGGAACTCTGAATTTTCGTCCGGTTCCTACTGGCCCCACAGATCACGGTAAACATACCGCGCGCGCCGTCGTAGACCTCGTTGAATCAGGCGTGCCACCTCACGAAATTGGGATCCTATATTCGCGGAATCGTAAGAAGGCGCCGGTGCGCGACTGGCTCGCTGATGCGCTCAGGTCTGAGGGCATCTCCACCGCGACGGAGCGTGGAATCTCGTGGCCCCGTGCGCGAACTGTGACATTCCTGCAGAAGATTGCCAGTTGGCAGCTTGCTCGGGCTAAGGGAAGATCGACTTCTGATGGCCTAAGATTCGAAGAACTCGCAGACGAATTCGCTCGACTACGGGCAACCTCGCTGCACCGCATAAATGAAAGACTTGCTGCACGTGTCGATTTGTGGCACGCGATCGCACGTGTAACTGACCCGAACGAAAAGATCACGGCATGGCTGGGGCGACTCGTCGACGAGCTTGATCTAATAGGTCTTGTTCGGCGAGCCGGAGATCCTCAGGAAGAGGCGGCTGTGCGTCAGCTTGCTAGCTCACGCTGGTCCACATTCACGGTTGCGGACCTTGCTGGGGATGTGGAAGTGGTTGGCAAAGTAGCCTTAACTACTTATCACTCCTCTAAGGGGCGTGAATGGCTCCATGTAATCCTCCCTGCATTGCAGGAGGGAATCGTTCCAGGCTGGCCGCTGGACTATGGGAGACCCTATGATCCTAGTGTCGCCCAGCTGGCGGACGAACGGAGGCTGTTCTACGTTGCTCTTACTCGCGCAAGGAGTAGTGTCACTCTGATATATACGCCTGGAAATAGTACTGGGCTAAAATTCCTCGTCTCATCGTCGAGATTCATCGTCGATCTTCGTGGTTCTGAACCTGATGGCTGAACCACTGAGTGCTTGTGTTTGACCGTAGCTTAGAGATGGCCGGGACTATTAGGGGTACAGTCCCCGTACGGGATCTCTCTTGTTCGGCTTGATGCCTACAGGGAAAGCCTGCGTGGCGCGCGGGAATACAGTAGATCATCTTCTGCTCAGTCGAGGCGCCGAAGCGTGCGGAGGAGGAGACGGCCGAAGCTGGTGAGGAGGAGCGCTCCGGTGCCTGCGAGCGCGGCGAGGGTGCCGATGAGGAGATCGCGCGGGCTGTCGGTGCCGAGGCTTTGGAGCACGGCGAATGCGATTCCGAACGGCAGGCCGAGTACGGTGATGATTCCGAGCGCGGCGTTGACGCGCTGACTCTCCTGAGTCTGGACAATGCGGTTAAGATCGGCGATCTCATTTAGTACGGCGTCGAACTTCTCGGGAAGGTGGTGCTGGACTTGGTATGCGGTGAGAATATCGTTGGCTGGTCCGTGTGTACTGGCGTCGCGAAGCCAGTAGATGTTGCGAAAGTAGGCCGCTCTTTTCTCCAGGCCGGCTAGGTGTCGGGGGAGATCCTTCGTGTCGAAAGCGCGTGACGCTTCATCTATCATCCTTGTTATGTTTGCGTTTTGAATCATTCCTATGATGAGGGCATCCAGGTAGGCGGTATGGGTGTAGAGCTGAGCGAAGCCGAAGAATAAGTCTTCTTCTCCTTGGTCGGGGCGCAAGCTGACGAATGCGGCGCCGTCGCGGGTGATGAGTCCCCGCCAGTCTGCGGAAAGAATGACTTTGCCTGACAAGAGTTCGTTCGCATGGTCGGGGTCGGGTGGGAAGTCGGTGCGTGTGGTGCGGGATGCGAGGTGCCAGAGCCACAGATCGGTGCTGGTCCAAGAAGAAACAGAGGCGGCATCGGCGGGCGGTGGAAGGTTAGCCCCGAAATGGGTCATGAAGGCAACGGTGAATGCCTTGCTGTGGGGTTCCAGGGTGACCCATGCCGGTAGCGAACCAACAAGACTGGGTGGCTGAGATCGGCTATCCCTTCGGCCGGCAATGGTGCGCGCCAGGGTAAGAATGTCAGGTGTCTCTGTATTTAGATGGAAGATCGCTAATGCCTGGGATGGTTCATTGGTCGAATGTGGAGCGATGATCTCCACGCCGAAGATGACGGGGGGCGGCGCGGCTTGGGATGCCGGCCGGTGCCAGCGGGCAGCGCGTTCCGGGGTGCCGTAGAGGATGCGCGCGCATGCTGCGCTGAAATAGTTGCTGCGAGCCTCCGCGGTCGCTCTTGTCCCGCGGTGCTGTAGGGGGAGTGGTCCTTCCGGCCAGTCGGGCTGGCCGGTGATCCGTGCGGGGCAGATGACGGCGAGAGACTGTCTGCCCGTGGGGGCTATCGGTAGAATTCGTCGACCTCCGGCAGGTCGAGTCTGATGACGAAGTGCGCGAGGCGTGTTGTGGGGTCAGCTTCGAAACGGACGCGTTCGCCGAGGATGATGGTGCGGAATCCTTCGGTGACGATGTTGCTGTAGTCGAAGCCGTAGACGTCGCCAGTGGTGTCGTCGCGGACGTAGTAGCTTGCGGTGACTCCGTGGGGCCCGCTGCCGAGGGGCTGGCGGTCGACGATGCGGCCGAACCTTTGTCCGACGTCGAGGGTGTTGTCGATGATCATGCGACCTCCTGGACGCAGCGGAACCCGACGGCGTTGCTGCTGCCTCGGCGGACGTAGAGGGCTTTGGAGGAGGTTTGTACGGCGCGGTAGGGGTTGTCGTAGGAGCCACCGCAGATGACCGCGGAATTGATGCCTTCGAAGAGGGTTCCGGTCCATTCCCAGACGTTGCCGGCCATGCCGCGGACGCGGAACGGGGAGACGTTGGCGGGATGGTCGGTGACCGCGGTGGGGACGCAGTCACGGAGCCGTCCGCCGTCGATCTCCTGTTTCCAGACTTCGTAGGTGACCAGGGGGCGCCCGCTCCACGAGTCGGCGCAGTTGATGACGTCGAGGTCGAGCTCATCGCCCCAGGGGAAGAGCCGGCCGTCGGTGCCCCGGGCTGCGGCTTCCCACTCGACGCAGGTAGGTAGGCGCTTTCCGTCGAAACGGGCGAAGGCGTAGGCGCTCCACCAGCTGATGCAGGTGACGGGGTGGTCGTCGTAGCGGGGGTCGGTGAAGTAGGCGGGGTTGCGGAGCCGTTCCTGCCACGGTTCGTGGGTATGTTCGGCGGGGACGTCGGGGTGGTCCCAGGCCGCGCAGCCGTCCCGCTCGACGGCGGCAAGGAACCGCTTGTACCGCCCGACGGTGACCGGGAACTCATCGAACACGACCGGCCTGTCGATCCTCCGGAGCAGCAGGCGGTGGCTGGGGCCGACCAGGTACGTGCCGGCCGGCAGGAGCCCGGGCGGGGTGCTGGCGGGCGCGGTGCCGAGGTGGCGCAGGAAGCGGCGAACCTGCTCGGTGATGATCGGCTCGCGGTGCGCGGCGGCGGCCTCGCGACCCTCGGCGGTGCGCAGGTGCCGGGCGGCGAAGTACTCCTGGAACACGGTGTGCACCGGGGCGACCAGCCCGGTTCCAGCCGGCCGGAACAGCGGGGCGAGCAGGAACGTCTCCGGGGTGACCCGGCCGTCGGCGAAGCAGTCGATGCCGACGTCCGTGCAGATCTCGGCGAGGGAGAACACCGACTGGTCGGCGAGGAACGCCGCGCCCAGGTAGGTATCGAGCTTGGGGTGAACGTCGGCGAGCCCGGTGTCGGTGAGAACCTGCTCGACGCGGGCGGTGACCAGCTCGGCAAGCCGGCCGACCGGGTCGCCGTCGAGACGGCCGGGGTCAGTCCGGCCGGTCTGCGCGGCCAGGCGCAGCTCCAGCGGCGAGGTGGCGTAGACCTGCGCGTCCTGGCGGACTTCCAGGTCGTCGAGGCGGACGACGCTGAACCGGGGCAGCTCCAGCGGATCGACGCCGTTGGCGTGCAGATGCTGGACAAGCTGCTCGGAGATGAGCGTGGAGCTGTTGAGCAGGCGGCGGACCTGGGGGGAGTCGGCGAGGAAGGAGAAGCGGGAGGACATGACGACGGTCGACTCGGCGGACAGCGCCTGGGCGACGTCGGAGAACAGGTCGAGGAAGCCGCTCAGGCTGGTGCTGTGGACGGCTTCGTCGATCGCGTCGAGCACGCACAGCACGGACCCGGCGCGGATCAGGTAGAGGAAGACGTCGAAGACGCGGTTGCGGGGGACGTTGACGTACGGGTTGAGGATGCGGGTGACGAAGTCGGCGAAGTCTTCGTCGGCTTCCCGTAGGCTCATGTCCAGGTAGAAGCGGTACCGGTGGGTCGGTGGGTTCGATCCGACCGACGCGAGGTGTTTCAGCAGGGTGCTTTTTCCGCTGCCGGGCCCGCCGATGACGAGGATGTTCGCGGATGTCCCGGCGAGGCGGCGCAGGATATCGGCTGCGTCGCTTTTCTCGGTGACGGTCATTTCGCCGCTGTGCGGGTCTGTTTCGAGGACATCGCCAGAGATGATCAGGGGTTCCTCGACCTGTCCCGGGGGGAATTCCGGGTAGCTGAGGGCCAGCTCGGCCAGGTGCGCGGGTACGTCGATGATTCTCTCGACGAACCGTTCGTAGGCGACGATCCGGATCTCGCCGTCGGCGAAGGGCGCGGTTTCGCTGGCCGGGTCGTCCTCGACGATCAGGAAGCGGGTGAGTTTCGGGAGTTGTGTCTGTAGGAGTTCGCCGCCGGTCGCGGCGATGAGCTGGTTCAGTTCGTCGAGGTTGCGGCTGAGCATGATCTCGACGTATTCGACCTGGATGCCTGACTGTCGGCAGAAGAGCTGGTAGACCGTGCTCTCGGACAGCTCGAACCGTTTGATCAGCCGGTAGCCGAGAGTGGTGTACAGGCCGCCGAGGAACTCGGCCTTTTTCTCGACGACGGGGCTGAGCCGCGGGGCGTCGCCGGTGATCGCGGTGAGGCCGGTGCTGGTGAACCAGGCCAGCACGTCGAGGAGGCGGCGGACCGCGAGGAGGCCGTCTTCCTCGGCGATGTCGTACCCGTCGTGCGTGGACCGGTTCCGCAGCCGCTGGATGTCGGTGAGCGCGTTGATGACGTTTGTGCTGCGGATGTGCGGCCGGCAGCCTTTGATCAGGTCGTTGAGTGCTTTCCCGGACGGGTCGCCGGGTACCTCGTGGTGGGTCCAGAGCTGTTTCAGGAGCCGTTCGGTGATTTTCCCGATGAGCGAGATGGTGTTTTCGGGGTAGCCGTCGCCCAGGGACCTCATGGGCCGTTCGAAGTCGAGGCCGAGATGCCGCGCGATCCGCGCGTGGCTGTCCAGCTCGGATTTCAGCTGGCGTAGTCGTTCATCGACGGTTTCGGTCACGTCGCGGCTGCCTTTCGGGTCCCGAGAACGAACGCGAATCGGTCAGGGAACGAGAGGATCGGTTCGGGGTGGCGGCGGTCGATCTCGTCCACTCCGGCGGCGATCTCGTCATCGTCGAACATGGCCAGCAGCGACATGTACCGGTTGCGGACCATCTGCAGATAGCGATCCTTCGGGATTTCCAGCGGGAAGTCACGGTAGCTGAGATCGACGGTGAGCCCGGCGGCCCGCATGTGACCAGCGATATCCTCGGGGTCCGGCTGCAACTCCTCGAACCGGCGTAGCGCCCGGTCGAAAAGCGGATAGGAAATCCTGGTCGGCAACATCACGACCAGGAACCGGCCGGCGGGGCGCAGGAGGTCAGTAAGGCCGGTGATGACCCATGGGCGGTCGCCGGTCGCCACGTGATGGACGGCTTCCTTGATCACGAGGGCGTCGAGCGAACCCCGGGGCACCGGAGCCGCGTGGTCCCCGCGGCTGTCGGTGGCGCCCTTCGCGAGTTGCTCGGCCGAGGCATGAACGGGCAGTAGCAGCGGGTCCGGGGGAAGTTGGCTGAGCATGCCCTCGGACGGGTCGATGCACAGGATCGGGCCAGCAGGCCGGACGCGGTTGAGGATGCGGCCCGTGTAGAGCCCGGTGCCACATCCGACGTCCGCGATGCGGTCATCGGAGGTCAGCGCAAGTACGCCGGTTATCTCGCCGGCCATCCAGTCGAGGAAGGCGTCGTTGTACGTCCAGTTCTGGTCATAGCTCCCGGCCAGTCGCTCGTAGTGCGCCGACGTCTCAGGACCCGCCAAACTGGACCACCCCCGTCAGAAAATCCAGGCGGATCGTAACCGATCCCCTACCAACAGCGCCAGACTTGGACATGCCGACCCACGGCTAGGAGAGCGCGCCCGAGGACAGAACTCCCGGGATAGTGCGTCGACACACGCCCCTCCTGCGTCTCCGGCGCGCTGGTACCCGAACGGCAGTCTGTGCCGATGACCTGCAGGTTCACGGCCGGTACCGGTGGGAGGCGCTGGCCTTTTCCTCGCAGGCCGATGTGGAGTGACGGGAGTGGCCGCGCGGGGTGCTTGGCCCGCGCGGCCCTATCCCTGTTGGCCCCCCCCGCTGGTTACCCGGCGGGGGCGGTGGCGATCTCGAAGGCGATGTCGAGGATCATGGCGCCTTCCTGGTGGGGCCGGCGGAAGGCGCCGGGGGTGATGCCCATGTGGCCGGCGGCGTGTTCGCGGCGGTGGTCGACGCTGGTGCGTCGGGTGCCGGCCGCGAGGCCGAACAGGACCTTCATGGCGGTCTTGGCGGGATCGTCGAGCGCGGTGTCGATGGCCTTCCTGATGATCTGCTCCGCGTGTGCTGCCCGGTCCTTCGGGCTGGTGCCGTCGGGTGGGACGAGGAGGTCAACCAGGGCAGGGAGGTGCTGCGCGAGTTCGGCGCCGCGGGCTCCGCGGCGTCGGGCCTTGCGTAGGAGCGTCTCTACCGTGTCGATGTCCGGCCTGCGGGTGGTGGACATATCGGGTCCGGCAGGGGCCTTCGTCGGCCCCCGCTTCCCCCGCCGTAGACCTCCTTCCTGGTCTGGGGTCGCCCTGGTGCGGGGAGTAACGGGCAACGCGGATGACTATGCCACCTTTGCCACATGATCGCCATGTTTGCGTCCACTAGACCCAGACGACCGCCGATCGCGAGTGCTGGCGGCATCCTCTAGCTGTTTGCTGACTGACTAGCGCTGGCCGTCCGGGAGGCGAGCCCCGCTGGGGTTGTGCTCGGCCTGATGGTCGCGGGTGGCGTGACCTGCGCGGTGTCCGGCTGCGTAACCGGCCTCATGCCCGGTCTTCTGCCCGATGTGCTGCCCGTTTTCGTGCCCTAATTCTTGGCCGGTTTCGTGGGCGGTTTTCTGCCATCTAAAGTTCGGATACTGGAAACCAGCGGCGGCAAGGAGCCCCGCCTTCCCAGGGCCAGACGAGACCCGGGAATGTCGGCCGGGGAGAGCTGTTCCCGGCGGGATGGCAGGTGTGTAGTGACACGGTACTACGTCGTTCGCAGGTCGTTGCTGGGAACGGTGATCCGATGGTTCTTCGGCTTCACCGTGCTGGCCGTCTGCGCGACGGCGGTGCAGTGGGCGGTGACGAGTATGGCGCCCGCGATGCTCGCCGCGTTCGTCGTGTTCGCGCTGGGGCTCGCGGTGTTCTGGGTGATCGGCCGGGGTCGAGAATGAGCCGGCGCCGACTGGTGGCGATCTGCCTGGCCGTGGTGGTGTGGGTGTATTGCTGGTTCGCGGTCGGCGTCGGGATCGGTCTCCTGTTCCCGGCTTCGGAAACCGCACCGCCGATACACCAGCCCCCGGTGACCGGCGAACCGTGAACCCCCCCGGCCCGCGCGGGCGCTCCCCGCCGCATCTTTGCCGATAGTGCGTACCTGTCGAGTTCTTTCATTCCTGCCGCGGGCAGGAATTCTCACCCGCATCGGCGATCCAAGGAGGAAAAATGTCCACCCCCATCACCCCCGAGCACGGTCCGGCGGCCGGCGACTTCGGGCCGCTGACCCTGGATGACCTGGCGAACAGGGCGGAGAAGGCGCACGCCGAGCACCTGGAGGGCTACACGGCGAGCACGGTCCTGCACCGCCTCTACATGGCCGAGGCCTTCGGAAACGAGGAACTGCGGGCCGCGTTGGACCTGCTCTTCTCGCGGCTCGACCTGGCGCGGGTGCGGACGCGGGAGGAGTGGCGACAGGCGTACAACTCCTGGGCCATTCCCGCGGGTGTCGACCCGGTGCCCGCCGACCCGACCGTGATGGACGGCGAGGTGATCGCGACCGTCGACGAACTCTACGGCTTCCCGCCCGACAACGACCCGGCCGCCTAAACCCATTCCGCATCGAGAGAAAGGAAATCCCACCCTCATGATGAGTGTCTCGATCATCCTGCTGTTGTCGTTCGCGGTGGTGGTCCTGGTCCGTTCCTACCGGCTCAGCCTGGCGTCGGCGTTGCTGTGCATCGTGCTCGGCTTCTACCTCGCCGCGTCCGGGCTGGCCCCGATGATCCAGCAGATCATCAACCAGGTGATCGGCGTCATCTCCTCCATCGGCGTGTAACCGAAAGGAACCCGATCCGATGATGACGCTTTTCCTCGTCCTGACGCTCGCGGCGCTGGTGCTCGCGAACGGAAGTCTGCTGGTGGTGTTGCTGGTCCGGCTCGCCGAGGAACACCGCGACATCGGCGACGCCCGCCGCCTGCAGGACATGCAACGCATCCACGGCCGGATTCCGCCGGCTCGTTGAGTTCGCCCCGGGGCGCGGTTCCTGACCGCCAAGACAGACACCGCGCCCCGGGCTCCCCACCCACAGGAAGGGAACCCCCATCATGTCCGACCACAGCCC